>DASZKZ010000034.1:0-22971 GCA_035552595.1 Candidatus Dormiibacterota bacterium | reverse complement strand
AGGGCCGCCTGCACCTGCCGGGCGATCAGAGCCAGGTCGGGCGGATGCTCGAAGTCGATGAGCCAGGAGTGCTCGGCGGTGAACTTCTCGACCAGCGTGGTGCGCCCCAGGGCGGCCAGGCCGATGTGCACCGAGGGCCGGTCGTCGTCGGGGAAGGCCTTGCCGATGAGGGTCTGCACGGTGTCCACCCAGGTGCCCACCTCGCCGACGTCCTGGAGCTCGTAGCCGCCGTCGCCGAGCACGAACTCCGCCTCCACCTCGACGAAGGGCTGGGGGGTGAGGTGCTGGTGCGGGCAGTCCTGGGCGTCCTCCTCGTCGTGGTAGAGCTCGCAGTCGGCGCCCGCCCCGTAGCTGGCCACATAGGTCATGAGCGCGTCCCAGGCGAAGCTGACGTGGACGTGGTAGCGCGAGGGCGGCTCCGACGGCGACAGCCGCACCGTGCACTCGAAGCGGCGCTCGCCGATCCCGGGCTCGACGTGGTGGCGGACGTCCTCGATGCTCAGCCCCGACCCGTCGACCGCCTCGAGGAGGTCGGACGCGAACTCCTCGTACGAGGGAAAGGGAGGCCTGGCCTGTGGCGACTCGCTGGGCGGCAGTCCTGCTCCCTGCTGCTCCGACACCTACAGTCCCAGCCGGAGCCGGCGCAGGTGGCGGACACCGATGACCAGCAGGTCGATGCAGAGGACGGCCACCGCGATGATCGCGATCCAGAACACCAGTGGCGCCTCCGCCGCGGGCGTGCGCCAGTCGTACACGGCGAGGATGCCCGCCAGGAGCAGCGCCGCCGCCACCACCGCCATGGCGGCGACGTTGACGGCCACCAGCGGGTCCGGGGCGGACCGCCCGTCCGCGGCCACCTCACGCGAGCGGAGCATCGGAGGGGTGGGCATCGCCCTCAGTCTACCGGCCGTTCTCCGGGCGCGTATTGGTGAATCGATAGCCGACGCCGGGCACCGCCAGGATGTAGCGGGGCTGGCTCGGCTCGGGCTCGATCTTGCGGCGCAGGTTGCGCACATGGACGTCGATGACCCGGGTGGCGATGGGGTGCTCGTACCCCCACACCGTGGCCAGGATGCGCTCGCGGGAGATGACCTGGCCGGCGTTGCCGGCGAGAAAGGCGAGCAGGTCGAACTCGGTGTGGGTCAGGGTGATCTCGCTGCCGTCGCGCACCACGCGGCGCTCGCTGGTGTCGACGGTGAGGCCGCGGAAGCTCAGCCTCCGTCCCTCGCCGTTGCGCGCGACGGGCTCGTTCACCTTGCGGAGGTGCGCGGCGATGCGGGCCAGCAGCTCGCGGGGGCGGAACGGCTTCATGATGTAGTCGTCGGCCCCGATCTCCAGGCCCAGCACCACGTCGATCTCCTCGGTTCTGGCCGAGAGGATGAGCACGGGGACACGGTGGCCGGCGCGGCGGATCTCCCGGCACACGTCGAAGCCGCTGAGGTCGGGCATCATCAGGTCGAGCAGGACCATGTCGGGCCGGACCGCGTCGACCGCGCTCAGGGCGTCGCCGCCGCGCTCCACCTCGGTGACCGCGTAGCCCTCGGACTCGCAGGTGAGCCGCACCGCCTTGCGGATGAGGGCGTCGTCGTCAACGATGAGGACCACGGGCTGCCGGCCTTCCACGACGTCACCTTCACATCTCTTGACGACCCCTCGCGAATTCTACGGGCGCCAGGCGAATTGGAGGTACACTGCGCCGGTCTGGCCGCGAGCTGGGACGCGAGCTGGCACGATTGATACTATACGGGCCGATTTCGGGGTCGCCCCCTCTGCGCCTCTGGAGATCAGGACCGCCCCTCACAGGAGTCACGTCAGGTGCAGACGCAGGGTTCGTTGCAGGAGTCGGACCTCGCTTCGCTGCTGCAGACCATGCAGTCCGAGCGGGCGACCGGGACGCTCAGCCTCGAGGACGGCTCGGACAGCTGCTCCCTCTTCTTCCTGTTCGGCCACCTCTTCCACGCCACCGCCCCGGACGGGGACGGCGAGGAGGTCGTGCTCCGGGCGCTCTCCTGGCACGACGGCAGCTTCCGCTTCGACCCCCGCGCCAAGCTCCCCGCCGAGGAGACCATCAAGTCGTCGCCGGCGGAGCTGATCGCGGCCGCCGAGGGGGCCGGAGAGGCACCCGTGGGAGTGGCCTCAGCCACCGCGCCCTCGCTGCGGGCCATCGACGGCCAGGCGGGATCGACGGGGAGCGCCGGGGTGCCCGAGCCGGGGATCTGGAGCCCGGCATCCGTCTCCGAGCCCGCCGCGGAATCGACCGGGTCGTGGAGCACGCGGCGATCCGACGACACCGGGCAGGCCGCCCATGTCGACCCCTGGTCACCGGCGGCGCCACCCCAGGAGAGCGCGCCCACGTACGCGCCGGCCGAGTACTCGCCCACCTACGTCCCCGCCGAGCCCGCCCCGGTGGCCGCCAGCGCAGCCCCGCCCGCCGCCGGCGACGGGCCCGCCGGAGCCGGCTCCCCAGCCGCCCCGGCCAGCCCCGCCGGGGGTCCGCAGGCGTCGCCGGTGGGAAGCCTGCCGATCCCCTCGGGCCATGTCCAGTACGAGGGCCTGAAGAGCGCCTTCGTCGACTTCCCGCGGCTGCTGCGCACCCTGCGCAGCGATCGCCACACCGGCTTCATCCGGCTCATCACCGGGGCCGATTCCGGGGTTCTCCTCTTCCGCGACGGCGAGCTGGTGGAGGCGGAGGCGGGCGCCGACGGCTCTGCCCACGGCGAGGAGGCGTTCGTCATCTTCCGGCGCCGCATGGACACCGGCGAGGGGCTCCTCGACGTCGTCGAGCTGGACAGCGACACGGTCACCTCGATCGCTCGGCTGCTCACCGGTCCGCCCCTGTTCGCCGGCCTGCTGGCGCGTTTCGTCAACTTCCCCGCCCTGCTCGAGTACCTCGCCGAGGAGAAGCTCGACGGCTCGATCATCGTGGTGGGTGGCTCGCAGACCGGCGTGATCCTGCTCAAGGAGGGCGACGTGCTGGCCGCCTACACGGCCGAGTCCCCGGCGTCCCAGACGGGCACCGAGGAGGTCGCCGCCCTGGCATCCGAACGTCCCGCGCGAATCGAGGTGCGCGGCGATGACAGCTCCCGCGAAGGCATCGACGCTGAGGCGGTCCTGTCGCGTCCGTCCTAGGGCCACGCTGGCACGGCTCACCCGCCTCCTCGGCGGCGGGTTGCTCGGGGGTGTTCTCGCTCTCCTCCTGACCGGCTGCTTCAGCGCCCCACCGCAGATCATCTCGCTGGAGCCCAACCGCGGCTCCACCTCGGTCCTCGCCGACGCACCGGTGCGGGTGGTCTTCGATCGCCCGGTGACGCACGCCAGCGTGGTGGGGCGCTTCACGGTCACGGCGGCGGTGAGCCCGGCGATCCCCGGGTGCGACCTCAGCACCGTGTTCAGCGCTCCGTCGACGGCACCATGCTGGATCCACTGGCTCGATCCCCAGCCCGGGTTCGAGCTCATCCACCTGGGCGCCGTGTTCCGGCCGGCGACCGCGTACCACTTCACCCTCGCCGGGGGCTTCTCCGATCCCCAGGGCGATCGCAACGGTCTCGACCACCACTGGGACCTCACCACCGCTCCGGCTCCACTGCTGGCCGCCAGCACCCCGGCGGTGGGCGCCAGCGACGTGGCGGTGGACGCGCGCCTGGCCGTGTCCTTCTCGGCGCCCATGGATGCGCCCACCACGGCGGCGGCGATCACGCTGTCCCCTGCGGTGCCGGGAACCCGCGTGGTCGGCAACACCCTCGACAAGAGTCGCTTCGTGATCCTGCCCGGCCGGCTGCTCGTCCCCGACGTCACCTACACGGTCGGCGTCGACCGCACCGCGCGCGGCGAGGACGAACAGTTCCTGGCCACCGCGGTGGCCCTCCGCTTCACCACCGGGACGCGCATGGAGGGTGCCCACGCCATCCTGCTCGCGGGCGTGCCCGGCGAGCGCGCCACCGAGGTGCTCCTGCCCGCGCTGGCGCCGGCCGCCGCGGGCGAGCCGGTGCCCGCCCCAGTGCTGCTCACAGCCCCGCGCTGCACGCTCAGCACCGGCTGCACCTCTGTGGCCACGGGCGGGGCGCTGCAGACCTACGCGGCACCGGCCACGTCGCCGGACGGCACCCACGTGGCTGTGGTCGTCGACGACGCTCAGACGGCGACCTCGGCGCTGCAGGTGCTCGACACCGTGTACGGCGCCGTCCTCGCCGACATCCCCGATGGGCGGCTGCCCTCCTGGTCGCCCGACGGGACCCGCCTGGCGCTGGCGGCGGGCACCCACATCGACGTCTTCGACGTGCGCTCCGGGAAGCTCACGGTGCTGGCCGCCGATACCCCCGTGACGGCGCCGCCGCTGTGGGCGGGCAACACCACCCTGGTGCTCAGCGACGTGACCGCGGCAGGGGCGGCGGCGGGGGTCGAGCTCATCGACCAGCAGGTCGACGCCCAGTACCAGCTCCCGGGAGCGCCGCCCGGGTCCACGGCGGTGGCGGTGTCTCCGGGCGGGGGACGGATCGCCCTGGCCACCACCGACGGAGGCGTGGTGGTGGCGCCCGCACCCGGGGCCCCGGGCAGCGCCCAGCGCCTCACCGGTCACCTCCAGGCCCTCGGCTTCGTCGGCGAGGGGGTGCTGCTCGCGGTCAGCACCACCCTGGACGGCACCCAGCTGGTCCGCATCAGCGTGGTGGGTGGTGACAGCACCACGGTCTCGCTGAGCACGGGCGCCACCGACATGCTCAGCGTGCGCACCGCCGCGGATGGACGGCGCCTGGTCTGCCTGGCCGTCGATGCCCAGGGGGTGCGGCAGGCGTACGTGGCCAACGCCGACGGAACCGGCGAGCTCGCCATGACCCGCTTCGCCACCGGGGGGCTCGAGGCCCAGGCCGTGGCATTCTCTGATTGACCATGGGCACGCCGCTTCTCTTTCTCATCGCCGACACCGGCGGCGGCCATCGCGCCGGCGCCACGGCGGTGGCGCGACGCCTGGAGATCGATCGCCCCGGCCAGTTCGATGTCCACATCGTCGATCCCTCGGCGGGCGGCTCACCCGCTCTGCTGAGCCGCACCGCCGAGCTCTATTCACCGCTCATCCAGCACGCCCGCTGGCTCTGGGCCGGCCTGTACCACGCCACCAACTCCGCCGCGGCGGTGGCGCTGATGCGGCGCTCGGCGCTGCGGCCGCTGCGGGCGGTGGTGGAGCGGCTGCTGGGCTCGCTCCAGCCCGCCGCGGTGGTGTCCTTCCATCCCTTGCTCAACCATCTCGCCGCGGAGGCGGTGCGGGGCGGCCCCGCTCCCACCGTGCCGGTGATCACCGTGATCACCGACCTCGTCGACGTGCACGCCGGCTGGGCCTGCCCCGATGTCGACGCCGTGGTCATCCCCTCGCCCGGCGGCCTCGACCGCTGCCGCCGGGCGGGAATTCCCGCTCACCGCTGTCACCAGCTCGGGCTCCCCGTGGACTCGAGCTTCGCCCGGCCCTTCCCCGACGACGAGGAGCGCCGCGCCCTGCGCCGCCGGCTGGGGCTGGCCGAGGATCGCTTCACCGCCCTGGTGTCGAGCGGCGCTGACGGGTCGGGCGGTCTGGACGTGCGCGCCCGGGCCATCGCCGGGTCCGGGCTGGCGGTGGGGCTGGCGGTGATCTGCGGGCGCAATGGCGCCGCCCGCCGGCGGCTCGCCGGGCTGCGCGACGCCGAGGGGCGTCCGGTTCCCGTGCTCGGCTTCGTCGACAACATGGCCGACTGGATGCGGGCTGCCGACGTGGTGGTCACCAAGGCCGGCCCCGGGACCATCGCCGAGGCGCTCTGCTCCGGGCTGCCCATGCTGCTGACCTGGTACATCCCCGGCCAGGAGCGGGGCAACCTGGAGTGGGTGGTGGACATCGGCGCGGGCCGCTACGTGCCCAGGACGCGCGAGCTGCTCGACGCGCTCGCCGAGCTCTCGCTGCCCGGGTCCCCGGGGATGGCGGCGATGCGCTCCGCGGTGGCCGGCGCGGCCCGTCCCGAGGCGACAGAGCGGATCGCGGAGCTGATCGCCGCCATGGCCGGCGCTGACGCGGTGCGGAGGTGAGCGTGCTGCTGCCGCCGCTGGTGGCCGCGGGCGCGTGCAGCCTGCGCAGGCTGCGTATCTTCGCGTTCCGCAACTATGGCGAGCAGACGGTCGAGTTCGGCAGCGGCATCAACGTGGTGGGCGGCCGCAACGCCCAGGGCAAGACCAACCTGCTCGAGGCGGTGGCCACCCTGCTGCTGACCCGGTCGCCGCGGGCGGCGAGCTCCGCCGACGTGGTCGCCTGGGGCAGCGACGAGTCCCTGCTCGAGGCCGAGGTGCTCCGCCCCGCCGCCGACCGCACCCTGGCGGTTCGCTTCCGTCGCGATCTGGTCTCCGGGCGGGTCACCCGTACCGCCACCGTCGACGGCAGCCCGCGGCCGGCCCGCGCGCTGCTCGGTCTGTGCCCGGTGGTGCTCTTCTGGCCTGAGGACCTGCAGCTGGTCAAGGCGGGGCCGGATGGGCGGCGCCGGCTCCTCGACGTCCTCCTCTCCCAGCTCGACCCCCGCGCCGCCGCCGATCTGCTCCGCTTCCGCCACGTTCTCGAGCAGCGCAACGCGCTCCTCCGCCAGCTCCGCGCCGGCAGCTCCGACCGCGACGCCCTCGACGGCTTCACCCGCGAGCTGGTGGCCAGCGGGGCGCGCATCCAGGTGGCGCGGGCGGCGCTGGTGCGCGCGCTGGTCCCCCACGGCCGGGAGGCGCTCGCGCAGATCGGCGGCGGCGAGGAGCTCGGGCTCCGCTACGTCCCCGACGGGGGCATGGACCCCGACGGCGACGCCCTGGCCGCGGAGGCGGCGCTCTCCGCCACCCTGTCCCGGCGCCACGATGAGGAGGTGGCCCGCGGCGCCACCCTGGCCGGGCCCCACCGCGATGACCTCGAGCTGCTCCTCGGCGGCCGCCCCGCCCGCAGCGCCGCCTCCCAGGGGCAGCAGCGAAGCATCGTGCTCGCCCTCAAACTTGCGGAGGTGCGCCACATCGCCTCGCGGGCATCGGTGATGCCCGTGCTCCTCCTCGACGACGTGCTCAGCGAGCTCGACCCCGGACGCCGCCGCGACCTCATCGCCGGCCTCGCCGCCGCCGGTCTGCAGACGCTGATCACCAGCAGCGAGCCGCTTCCCGACATGCTTCCCGCGGGCACGCGGCGCTTCGAGGTGGAGAGCGGCCGGGTGGTGGAGGTCGCCCAGCACTGATGGACCGGCTCTCCGACCTCATCGATCCCGCCCTTCGCGGGCTCGGGGTGCGCGGGCGGGTGCGCGAGGTGCAGGTGCGCGAGGTCTTCGACGAGGTCGTCGGTCCCGCCCTGGCACCGATGTGCCGCGCCATCAGCCTGGAGCGCGGCGTCCTCCTGGTGGGTGTGGCCAACACGTCGCTGAGCCACCAGCTCCACCTCGACTCGGTGCGGCTGGTGGCCATGCTCAACGACAGGCTGGGCGCCGCCGCGGTGCGCCGCCTGCGCTTCACCACCCTGGACGCGTGAGCAGCGCGCCGGCCGCGGATCCGCGGCGCTGGAAGGCGCTCGCGGTGGTGCTGATCGCGTCCTTCATGATCCTGCTCGACATCTCCATCGTCAACGTGGCCATCCCCAGCGTGCAGCGGGATCTGGGGGCCACGTACTCGGAGATCCAGTGGGTTCTCGCCGGCTATCAGCTCGCCTATGCCGTGGTGCTCATCACCGGAGGGCGCCTCGGTGACATCTTCGGCCGCAAGCGCCTCTTCATCGTGGGGGTGGCGGGCTTCACCATCGCCTCGGCGATCTGCGGGCTCGCCCAGAGCCCGGTGGAGCTGATCGGAGCCCGTGTCTTCCAGGGACTGATGGCGGCGCTCATGTACCCGCAGGTGCTCTCGGTCATCCAGGTGAGCTTTCCGCCGCGCGAGCGCGGCACCGCCTTCGGGGTCTTCGGCGGCGTCATCGGGGTGGCCTCCATCTCCGGCCCGCTGCTCGGCGGTCTGCTCATCCAGGCCGACATCCACGTGGGCGCCACCGCCCTGCTCTGGCGCCCCATCTTCCTGGTCAATCTGCCCATCGGCATCGGCGCCATCGGCGCCGCGCTCATCTACCTGCGCGAGTCGAGGGCGCCGTCGGCACCGCGCCTCGACATCCCCGGCATGGTTCTGGCCAGCATCGGCCTTTTCCTGATCGCCTTTCCGCTGGTCGAGGGACGCGACGCCGGCTGGCCGCTGTGGGCGTACCTGATGCTCGGCGGCGGCGTGCTCGTGCTCGTCGCCTTCTCGCGCTACATCCGCCTCCGCGCCGCCCGGGGGGGCAGCCCGCTGGTGGAGCCCGAGCTGTTCGGCGACCGCGCTTTCGTGGTGGGGTCGAGCATCGCCATGGTGTTCCTGGCGGGCATCCCCGCCTTCTTCCTGACCTTCTCCCTGTTCCTGCAGATCGGCCTCGGCTTCAGCGCGCTGCAGACCGGCCTGACCACGCTGCCGTTCGCCCTCCTCTCCGCGGTGGCGTCGGGGGTGTCCATCAGGCTCGCGCCCAGGCTGGGCAAGCGCATCCTCAGCGTCGGCTGCGTCGCCCTGGTGGCGGGGATGATCGGGCTCTGGCTGACCGTCAGGGCGGAGGGGGCCTCATTGACCGGCTACCAGATGATCCCCTCGCTGGCGGTGTGCGGCGCCGGCCTTGGCCTGGTGGTGGCTCCGCTGGTGAACATCGTCCTGGGCGGCATCCAGGCCCGTGCCGCCGGCTCGGCGTCGGGGGTGCTGACCACCGTGCAGCAGATCGGTGGCGCGCTCGGCGTCGCCGTCATCGGCATCATCTTCTTCGGCCAGGTGACCAGCTACGCGCCCGTCGTCGCCCAGAGCAGCGCGCCCGCGGTGGCCTCACGCCTGCACGCCGCCGGCGTGCCCCGGCCGGCGGCCACGGCAGCCACCGCCTCGTTCACGCGCTGCTTCGTCGCCCAAGCCGGCAGCTCCGACCCCTCGGCGACCCCGCCGGGCTGCCCGCCCCAGACCCCGGCATCGGGCTGCGCGCAGGGGGCGTCGTCGCGGCCGCCCGCCGCGGTGGTCCCCTGCGCCGTTGCGACGGTGGCGGCGGAGGCGGTCGCCGACGACTTCGACCACGCCTTCCGCGACAGCCTCTACTTCGAGATGGGCTGTTTCGGGCTGGTCTTCCTGATGGTGCTGGCGCTGCCCAGGCCGCGCAACCTCTACGGACCGCCCGCCGCAGCCGGCGCCGGGGACGCCTCCTGAGTGTCCCCGCTGTCCTGGCTCTCGAACTGGGTGCGGTAGAGCTCCGAGTACAGGCCGCCGGCGGCGAGAAGGCGGCGGTGGGTGCCCTGCTCGACGATCCGCCCCTCGTCGATGACCAGGATCACGTCGGCGTCGCGGACGGTGGAGAGCCGGTGGGCGATGACCAGCGACGTGCGTCCGGTGAGGGCGTGGCGCAGCGCCTCCTGCACCGCCGCCTCCGACTCCGAGTCGAGGTGGGCGGTGGCCTCATCGAGCACCACGATGTCCGGTGCCTTGAGGAGCAGCCGGGCGATGGCGATGCGCTGCTTCTCGCCGCCGGAGAGGCGGTAGCCGCGGTCCCCCACCAGGGTCTCGAGGCCGTCGGGCAGGGAGCTGACCAGGGGCATGATCTGGGCGGCGCGCAGGGCCTCCATGAGCTCGTCGTCACCGGCGTCGGGCTTGGCGTAGAGCAGGTTGGAGCGGATCGTCTCGTGGAAGAGATGGGCGTCCTGGGTGACCACGCCGACGGTGGCGCGGATCGACTCCAGGGTGGCGTCACGGACGTCGATGCCGTTGATGCGCACCGCGCCGGCACGCACGTCGTAGAGCCGCGGCACCAGGTGGCTGAGGGTGGTCTTGCCCGCGCCCGACGGACCCACCAGCGCCACCAGCTGCCCCGGCCTGGCGGTGAAGGTGATGTCGAAGAGGACCTGCTGGTTGTTGCTGCGCTCCAGCACCGCCACCGACTCCAGCGACGCCAGCGACACCTCCTCGGCGGCAGGATAGCGGAAGTCGACATGGTCGAACTCGATCGTCGCCGGACCGCGGGGGATGGCCACCGCACCGGGCTTCTCGGCGACCATCGGGGGCAGGTCGAGCACCTCGAAGACGCGGTCGAAGCTGACCAGCGCGGTCATGATGTCGAGCTGCACGTTGGAGAGGGCGGTGAGCGGACCGTAGAGGCGGTTGAGGTAGGCGGTCAGCGCCACCACCGTCCCCACCATCAAGGTGCCGCGCGCGGCCTGGGCGCCGCCCAGCCCGTACACCAGCGCGGTCGCCAGCGACGCTGTGAGCAGCAGCGAGGTCATGAACACGCGCGCGTACATGGCCTGGAGGATGCCGATGTCACGGACCCGGCGCGCCTTGGCGGCGAAGCCCTGGACCTCGTTGTCGGGATGGCCGAAGAGCTTGACCAGCAAGGCCCCGGAGACGTTGAAGCGCTCGCTCATGGTGGTGTTCATCTGCGCGTTGAGGTTGTAGGACTCGCGGGTGATGCCGGCCAGGCGCCGGCCCACCCA
This sequence comes from Candidatus Dormiibacterota bacterium, assembly GCA_035552595.1. GTDB lineage: Bacteria > Chloroflexota > Dormibacteria > Aeolococcales > Aeolococcaceae > Aeolococcus. Next base: position 12,478 of record DASZKZ010000034.1, on the reverse strand, counting down.
GCGCGCCGGCAGCAGGAAGACGGGCAGGAGGACCAGCGAGAGCAGGGTGATCTGCCAGGAGAGGAAGAACATCGCCACCAGGGTGATGCTCACCCCGATGATGTTGCCGACCACCGAGGAGAAGGTGTCGGTGAAGGCCTGCTGCGCTCCCATCACGTCGTTGTTGAGCCGGGAGATGAGCGCGCCCGTCTGGGTGCGCGTGAAGAACGAGATGGGCATCTCGTTGATGTGCGCGAAGACCTTGGTGCGCATGTCGAAGATCAGCCCCTCGCCGACGCGCGCGGAGATCCACCTCTGAGCGAGGCCGAGGATGGCGTCGAAGATGGCCAGCCCGGCGACGGACCCGGCCAGGACGGCGACCAGGTTGACGTTGTGGCCGAGGATGCCGTTGTCGATGATGGCGCGATAGATGAGCGGGTTGACCGCCCCCACGATGGCCTCGACGATGATGAGCACCAGGAACACGGCCAGAGCGCCGCGGTAGGGCCGGGCAAAGCCCGCGATGCGGCGCACGATGCCGGGGGTGAGCTGGTGCTGCCTCGTCGACTCCTCGCTGCGCAGGGAGCGCAGCAGCCCCCAGCCGCCCATGTGCATGCCCATTCGCTACCGCTCCGTGTCGCTCATCCGAGGTCCGAGCATGACATCTCAGGGCGAAACATCAGTCCCGCGCAGAACCGACCTCGATGACCACCTTGCCGAGCTTCCGGCCGGCCGCGAAGCGGTCGTATGCCTCCTGGGCCCGGTCGAGGGGGTGGCTCGCCGCCACCGGGACGCGCAGCCGTCGCGCCGCCAGGGCGGGGAGCACCTCCGCCTCGATGCGGCGCGCGCAGGCCGCCTTCTCCTCCAGTGACCGCCCGCGCATGGTCGACCCCATCACCCGGCCGCGCCGCATCATCACGGCGCGCAGGTCGATCTCGGCATGCGCGCCCGCTCCGATGCCGATGACTACGATGCGTCCGCCCACGGCCAGCGCCTCGAGGTTGCCGGCGAGGTTGACGGCGCCGACGAGCTCGAGGATGACGTCGAACGGGCCGTGCTCAGTGAAGGCCTCGGGGGCGATGACGGTGTCTGCGCCCAATGCGGCCACCTGCTCGCGCAGCTCCTCGGCGCGGACGCTGGCGGTGACGCGCGCGCCGGCGAGGTGAGCCAGCTGGACGGCGGCCACGCCCACACCGCCGGCGGCGCCGTGGATGAGCACGCGCTCGCCCATGCGCATGCCCGCCTGGGTGAGCAGCGCGTCGTGCGCGGTGGTGAACACCTCGGGGAAGCCGCCCGCGGCGGTCCAGTCGAGACCGTCGGGGATGGGCATGAGCACGCGCTCATGGACCACCGCCAGCTCCGCCTGGGCACCGCCGCCGAGCAGGGCCATGACCCTGTCGCCGACCTGGAAGCGGGAGGCCGACCCGCCCAGCGCCACCACCTCACCGGCGAGCTCCATGCCGGGGATGTCCGGCGGGCTCCCCGGCGGCGCCGGGTACAGCCCCTGGACCTGGAGGAGGTCGGCGGCGTTGAGCCCGGCGGCGCGCACCGCCACGAGCACCTCGCCGGATTCTGGGCGCGGATCGGGGTGCTCGCGGATGGCCAGGCTGTTGTCGACGATGGTGACCGCGCGCACCGGGATCCGATCTCCCCTACGGCACCCGGACCGGCATGATGATGCAGAGGTAGTCGTCGCGCCCCGAGGGCCGGATCACGCCGGGCTGGAGCGAGCCGTTGAAGCTGAGCTGCACCTCCTCGGAGTCGAGGACGCTGAGCGCGTCGAGGACGTAGCGCGCGTTGAAGGCGATCTGCACGTCGTCGCCCTTGACGTTGGCGCTGAGCGGCGCCTCGTCGTCGCCGACCTCGGCGGTCTGGGCCACCAGGGTGAGGGTGTTGTCGCCAACCCGCAGCCGCACCGGGTTGGCGGCATCGCGGGCCAGCACCGATGCCGTCTTGGCCTCGCGGAGCAATGAGGCGGTGGGCAGCTTCACCGTCGTCGTCGACTCGCCGGGGATGACCTGGGCGTAGTTGGGGTAGTTGCCCTCGATGAGCCGCGAGGAGATCTCCACGTCCTTGAGGCTGAAGAAGACCTGGTTGCGCTGCTCGCTGAAGCTGATCGACACGGTCGGCCGGGTGGGGTTGACGGCCCGGGCCACCTCGCTGAGGTGGCGCGAGGGCACGATCACCGAGCCGGCGAACGGCTTCTCCCCGCTGGCGTTGACGTCGAGCGTCTTGACGGCGAGGCGGTGGCGGTCGGTGGCGGCCAGCGTGAGCCGGTCCCCGTCCACCTGGAAGAGCACCCCGGTGAGGACCGGGGAGGCCTCGTCGCCGCTCGCCGCCATGGCGGTCTGCGACACCGCGTGGGCGAACGTGGCGGCGTCGAGCTCGATGGCGGCGTCGGCCTCACGAGCCGGCAGCGGGGGGAACTCGACGGCGTCGATGCCGTGGAGGTTGGTGCGGTGCACGCCGCAGCTGAGCTTGAGCACCTGGGTGGTGTGGTCGAGCTCCATGGTGCACGGCGCTTCGGCGAGCGAGGCCACGTACTCGCTGAGCAGCCGGGCCGGCACGGTGGTACGGCCGTCCAGCGCCACCTCGGCGGGGACCGTCGCCGACATGGTCAGGTCGAGGTTGGTGGCGGTCACCCGGAGACCGGATTTGGTGGTCTCGAGCAGGACGTTGCCGAGCACGGGCAGGGTGGAGCGAGGCGACACGGCACGGGAGACCAGGGACAGTGCTGCGCTGAGAGCGGAGGGAGAGACGGAGCACTTCATGCGGTGGAGGACCTCACGGTGGGAGCGGTTGTCACCAGACTCCATAAGAGAGTGCTGACAGAGTCTTTGAAACAGTCGTAGCCCCTAGGGGCGGACGAACGGTGGATAACCGGCGAGATCCCAGCCTGCAGCGGGGACATCGCGCGGGACAACCTGTGCGCAGCCAGTCGCGAGACTCTCATCGCCGCCCCCCGGCGCGGCGCTGACCCGCGGACACACAGGGTGTCGCGCAGATATCCACAGGCCTCTCCCCCGTCGCCCATCAGTGCTCGTGCAGCCTCCGGCGGATGTGGCGCAGGTCACCCTGCAGGCGCACATCCTCGATGGCCAGGTCGGTGATCTTCTCGATGGCGTGGAGCGCGGTGGTGTGGTCACGCCCTCCGAAGGCGGTGCCGATCACGGGAAGTGAGGACTCCGTCTCCTCGCGGATGATGTACATGGCCACCTGGCGGGGAAAGACGATGTGCTTGTCGCGCCGCTTGCCCTTCATCTCCTCCACCGAGATGTTGAAGTAGGCGGCCACCACGTCCTGGATGAGCTCGATGCTGACCGGGGTGCTGTCCCCTGCCGGGATGACGTCGCGCAGGATGGTCTGGGCGGCGTCGAGGCTGACCGCGTGCCCGTTGATGGAGGCGTGGGCGAGGACGCGGATGAGCGCACCCTCGAGCTCGCGGATGTTCCTCTGGATCTTGTGGGCGATGAAGCTGCAGACCTCGTCGGGGACCAGCGAGCTGTGCACCCCCAGCTTGGTGTTGAGGATGGCCAGCCGGGTCTCGAAGTCGGGCGGCTGGATGTCGGCCATGAGCCCGCCCTCGAAGCGGCTGCGCAGCCGGTCCTCGAGGGTGGGGATGTCCTTGGGAGGCCGGTCGCTGCTCACCACGATCTGCTTCTGGATCTCGTGGAGGGCGTTGAAGGTGTGGAAGAACTCCTCCTGGGTGCGGTCCTTGCCGGCCAGGAACTGGATGTCGTCGATGAGCAGGACGTCGACCGTGCGGTAGCGCGTCCGGAAGTCCGAGGTGCGGTTCTCCTGGATGGAGGTGATCATCTCGTTCATGAACTTCTCGGAGGTGATGTAGGCCACCTTGGGGGGGCGGCGGTGGCCCTCACGGACGGCGTGGCCGATGGCGTGCATGAGATGGGTCTTGCCGAGACCGACGCCGCCGTAGAGGAAGAGCGGGTTGTAGGCCTTGCCGGGGGCGTCGGCGACGGCGCGGCAGGCGGCGTGCGCGAAGCGGCTGCTGTTGCCCACCACGAAGGTGGAGAACATGAAGTTGGGGTTGAGCCGGGTCGCGCTGCTGCCATCCCTGGCAGATTCTCCGACGATGCCGTAGGCGGGCTCGGGCGCGTCCGCGATGGGGGTGGGCTCATCGAGCGGTGGCACCGCCGCGGGATCGACGGTGATGACCACCTCGCAGTCGTGCGCGAGCAGGCCGGTGATGGTCTCGCGGATCACCGCCGCGTAGCGTTCGATCAGCCAGTCACGGGCCAGGCGCGTGGGCACGCCGATGGTGAAGGTGTGACCGTCGCTCTCGATCAGCACCGCGTTGGCGAGCCAGGTCTCGTACCCGGGGCGGGCCAGCTGGAAGCGCAATTCCTCCTGCGCCGCCTGCCAGATCTGCTGGGCCTCCGCGGTGGCGACGGTGGGGGCGTCGAACGCTCGCGGCACACTCACCTCGACGTCGCTGGGAATGCCCGCACCCAAATCCAGTCCCCTGTTGTGGATCGCCGACCGGATCCCCGCCCGCCACCTTATGCACAGGATGTGCACAAGAGTGGATAAACAACCGGGGTCGCGAACCGGCGGAAACGATGGAGGGGCGATGTTGGGGGACGTCGCCCGCCGGGCAGCGAGCACAGTCTAGCAACGCAACAGGCGGCTCACAACGGCTCCGCGCGTCCCGCCTCGAGGACCCCGGCGTCGATGTCGCTGCTATACTCCGCCGGCCACTCCGACGACCGGAGTCCCCTGCCGCCACGTTCGGCGTGCCCGCCCTCACCCGGTCGTCGAAATCTCCCTCTCGCGGAGCGACGGACATCAAACGGACCTACCAACCCAAGAAGAAGTACCGGCGCAAGACCCACGGGTTTCGCATCCGGATGTCGACCCCAGGCGGACGCGCGGTGCTCAAGGCTCGACGTCGCAAGGGTCGCAAGCGTCTGACGCCAGCGCCGTCGCGGTGATCTCGCGGCATCGCCTGCGCGGGCGACGTCGCTTTGCCGCCACCCGCAGCCTGGGGCGACGCGCCTCGTCGGCGGGTGTGCGGGTGCACGTCGCGGCCAACCAACTCGACGTCGCCCGGGTGGGATTCGCGCTGGTGGGGCTGCGCTCGGCGGTGCGCCGCAACCTCCTGCGGCGGCGCCTTCGCGAGGTGGTCCGCCCCCTGCTCGGCAGCCTGGCCGGCCACGACGTGGTCATCGTCGCCGGCGTGGAGGGCGCCGAGCTCGATTTCGGGGAGCTGCGCTCGGCCGTGGCCGGGGCTGTGGCTCGCGCCCTGCACCGAACGGGAAGCGCCGCCGCGGTCTCCACAGCGGACAATGGGGTGATGAGCCAGCTGCCCGGGATGGGGCGATGACCCGCGCCAGCCTCCTGCTGATCCGGGTCTATCGGGTGACCATCGGTCCTCTCTTCGGGGTGATGAGCAGCTGCCGCTACCAGCCCACCTGCTCGCAGTACGGCTACGACGCCATCGAGCGTTTCGGCTGGCGCCGGGGGTGGTGGCTGGCGCTGCGCCGCATCGGCCGCTGCCATCCCTTCCACGAGGGCGGTATCGACCCCGTCCCGGAGCAGTACGCGAGCTGGCGTGAGACGCGCCGCCGCAAGCGGGCGGTGCTCTCGGAGGGCCACGTCTGATGATCGGCGCCTCCATCTTCGACGCCCTCGGGGTGCCCTTCCAGTACTGCCTGGAATTCTTCACCAACATCTTCAAGGCGATCGGGCCGCTCAACACAGTCGGTGCCTTCGGCCTGGCGGTGATCGTCACCACCGTGATCATCCGCGGCGCGCTCTTCCCCATCTTCGGCTGGCAGCTGCGCACCAGCCGTCGCATCCAGTCGGAGCAGCGGCAGATCGCGCCCGCGCTCGCCGAGCTCCGCAAGAGATACAAGAAGGAGCCCCAGAAGCTCAGCGAGGAGATGAAGAAGCTCTACGCGGAGCATCAGGTCTCCCCGTTCAGCAGCCTCTCGGGGTGCCTGCCGGCGCTGGTCCAGATGCCCGTGCTGGTCGGGCTCTACCGCGGTATCAGCGCCGCCACCAGCCATCTCGGTGGCAGCAACCTCGGCTTCGTCTGGATCAGCAACGTCTCGCAGTCCGGCGTCCAGGCCTGCTGCTCGGTTCCTGGGAAGTCGACGGACTACGCGCAGCTGATCGTCCACCCCAGCGTGCTCATCCTGCCGCTGCTCGCCGCCATCCTCACCTTCGCGCAGTCGCGAATGATGATGCCGCCGCCGCGCCCGGACATGACCGACCAGGAACGCACCATGGCCAACGTCACCAAGCAGATGTCGGTCCTCTTCCCGGTGGTCATCTTCTGGCTGAGCCTCAACTTCCCCCAGGGCCTGGCGCTCTACTGGGTCACCGGGACTCTGTTCATGGTGTTGCAGCAGTACCACCTGGTGGGCTGGGGATCGCTCAAGGTGCCGGCCTGGTTCCCCGGAGCCGGCAGGATCACCGCTCTGTCCTATCCGGTGGCCCCCAGGGCGGCGCCGGCGACCGCCAAGGCAGCCGTGGTCCCCGACGGCAACGGCTCCCGGCCGGCACGCGCCAGGAGCGGCGCCAAGAGCTCCACCGTGCCGGCGACGACGCCGATCGCGGCGGGTGCGGTCAACGCGCCGCCGGCCCGGCCCCCCAAGAGACGCACCAACAAACGCCGTCGCTGAGCCAGGCTGCCCGGTGAGCGGTTGGAGGAGATGGACGTGAACGAGACGGAGGAGGCGGCAGCCGACGTGGCGGCGCCGGCGCCCGGCATCGAGGGCACCGGCGCCACCGTGGAGGAGGCGACGGCGCAGGCCGTCGCGGCGCTCGGCGCCGAGCGCGACGAGGTGGTCGTCGAGGTCATCTCCCGCGGCGGGGCACGGCCGGTCGCCGGGGAGTACCTCTCCTCGAGCGCCGCCCGCGTCCGGGTCAGCCGGATCGACTCCCACACCGCCGCCGGACGCGAGCTGCTCGTGGCACTGCTCGAGGAGATGGAGATCCCCGCCCGGGTCTCGGTCCGGCGCGCCAGCAGCGCGCGAGCGGGCGAGACGGAGGCGCCACTGATCCTCGAGGTCTCTGGTGACGACCTCGGCCTGCTCATCGGCTGGCGGGGCGAGACCCTGCGCGCGCTCCAGACCACGCTCAACCTGATGATGGGTGACGAGCAGGCGGAGCGCCAGGGGCGCCGCCTCATCCTCGACGTCGAACGCTACCGGGCGCGCCGCGAGGAGCAGGTGCGCGAGCTGGCCCAGCGCCTCGCCGATCGGGTGCGGGCCAGCGGCGAGCGCTACACGCTCGATCCCATGCACGCCTACGAGCGCCGCATCATCCATCTCACCCTCCAGGACGACCCCGGCGTGCGCACCGAGAGCAGCGGGCACGAGCCGGCCCGCCGCGTGGTCATCCACCCCACCGGCCCTGCCCAGGGTGGGGTCGCCCCCCGACCCGACCGGGGGCGCGGGCGCTGGTAATCGCGGCCGAGGATCGCGGCCACGTCCGGACCGTTCTCGATGGCGGAGTGCGCATGCTCGCCGCCCCCATGCGGGAGCGCGCCTCGGTCAGCCTGGCCTTCATGTTCGGCACGGGCTCGCGCGTGGAGACGGCGGAGGAGTGCGGGCTGGCCCACTTCATCGAGCACATGGTGTTCAAGGGTGGCCGCAGCCACCCCACGGCGCGGTCGATCAGCGAGGCGATCGAGGGGGTGGGCGGCACCATCAACGCGTCCACCGACCGCGAGGCGACCATCTTCTGGGCGAAGGTGCCCGCCGATCGCGTCGGCGTCGCCGTCGACGTGCTCAGCGACATGCTCTTCTCCCCGCGCTTCGCGGAGGACGACGTGGTCCGTGAACGGCAGGTGGTGATCGAGGAGCTGCGCATGTATGAGGACAGCCCTCAGGATCATGTGCACACCCTCTTCGACGCCATCATGTGGCCGGACCACCCGCTGGGCTGGGACGTCGCCGGCACCGAGGCCACGGTGCAGTCCTTCGCCGCCGCCGACTGCCGCCGCCACCTCCTCCGCCACTACCGCGGCGACAACCTGGTGGTCTCGGCGGCGGGCGCGCTGGATGCCGACGGGATGGCCGAGCTGGTGTCCGGAGTGCTGCGGCAGTGGGCGCCCCACGCTGCTCAACCCGCCGAGCCGCTGCCGGCCGAGCCTCTGGCCGGGTCCGCTGTCAGCGTGCTCGAGCGTCGCGCCGGCCAGGCCAACATCGTGCTCGGCGCCAGGGCGCCGTCGTACCGCGACGAGCGCCGCTTCGTGGCCGACATCCTCAACGTGGTGCTCGGTGAGGGCATGTCGAGCCGCCTCTTCCTCGAGCTGCGCGAGGAGCGCGCTCTGGCCTACGACGTGCACTCCTTCCTGACCCGGGTGGCCGATGGGGGCACGCTGGCCATCTCGCTGGGGTGCGAGCCCAAGCGCGCGCTGGAGGCGATGCGCGCCGCCATCGACGAGCTGGAGCGCCTGGCCAAAGAGCCTGTGCCGCAGGCCGAGCTCGAGAGGGCCAAGGAGTACGCCCGCGGACGGCTGTCGGTGCAGCTGGAGAGCACGTCGGCCCTCTGCAATCACCTCGGCCAGCAGGAGCTGCTCACCGGCGAGATCCTCCTCGCCGACGACATCGCCGAACGCCTGCTCGAGGTCGACGCCGGGGCGGTGCGCTCGCTGGCCGCCGAGATCCTCGGCGGCGGCCTCCGGGCGGCGGTGATCGGCCCCTTCCGCAAGCCCGACCGATTCCTCGAGCTCCTCCGCGCCTGACCCCGTCCATCCCATGTGAGAGATCACCAATGCAAGCAGAGCGCACCCTGGTGCTGATCAAGCCCGACGCCGTGCAGCGCGGACTGGTCGGCGAGATCATCACGCGTTTCGAGCGCCGCGGCCTCCATCCCGCCGGCCTCAAGCTGATGAAGGTCACCCCCGACCTGGCCGATCGTCACTACGCCGAGCATCGCCAGAAGCCGTTCTTCGCGGGCCTGGTGGAGTTCATCACCTCCTCGCCGGTGGTGGCCATGGTCTGGGAGGGACCGGGCGCCGTCGCCCTGGTGCGAACCATGATGGGAACCACCGACCCCGCCAAGTCCGCGCCCGGCACGATTCGTGGGGACCTCGCCGTCGACCTGGGGATGAACGTCATCCATGGCAGCGACTCGGTGGACAGCGCGGCCCGCGAGATCGCCATCTTCTTCGCCGACGATGAGCTTCTCGATTGGGAGAGCAGCGGCGCCGGCTGGGTGGTCGCCGAGGACTGATCGGGCCCGGCGCTCAGCCTCCTCTCGCCGGGCCGTCGCGGCGATGGCGACGCCGGCGCCGCCAGGCGAGAACCACGGCGCCGGGCAGGGCGACGATCATCGCGGGGGCCACCGGTGTGTCCAGCAGCGCCGTGCTGTCCGGGACCAGCGTGGGCCCCGTCCCCAGGCCGAAGTGACCGAAGGGCAGCACCCTCACGAACGCCTTGGCCAGGATGCTCTTGCGGCCCACCAGGCCGAAGCTGCGGGAATCGCTGGAGCGGTTGCGGTTGTCGCCCATCACGAAATACTTGCCGGCCGGGATGTGGAGGGGTTCCGCGATCGATGAGGCGGTCCCGCCGGGCAGGCAGCAGTAGTTCATGGTGTTCCACGTCTCGGGCAGGTAGGGCTCCTGGACACGCTGCCAGGGTCCCTTGCCGCCGGGCTTGATGAGCAGCGCGGTGGGCGACTTGCTGCCGTCGATCTCGAGCGTGTCACCGGGAATCCCGATGACACGCTTGATGAAATCCTTGGTGGGATCGCTGGGCGGGATGAGCACCACGATGTCGCCGCGTTGAGGATCGGCGAAGTAGTAGGAGATCTTGCTGGCCAGGAGCAGGTCGTTGTTCTGCAGGGTGCCGACCATGCTCTCGCCGTCGACGCGGACGGTCTGCAGCGCGCTCCAGATGGCGACGTAGAGCACCACGGCGATGATGAGCACCTCGAGGACATCGCGTACCAGGCCGTGGTGCCGGCGCCGTGGCCTCGGGACGTCGGTGGGCTGAGGCTGCACTCCCCATGATTATACGGAGGCCCCGGAGAGCCACCGCCGTCTGGTGGTGACGGGCTGCGACAATGGAGTGTCGACCCCGCGCGGGGGGCCGCCGTCGTCAAGGCACAAGGCGGAGGGACACGATGGCACTGCTGACCAAGACTCCATACAAGGCACGAGAGTTCGATCTCTCAGGCCTGGTGGGCATATCCGACAAGACGATGGAGACCCACTTCGGACTTTATGCCGGATATGTCAAAAACACGAACACCCTGAACGAGCAACTCGTCGAGCTCACCCAGGGCGGCAAGGTGGGCACCCCGTCGTACGCCGAGATGACCCGCCGCCTGGGCTTCGAGTACAACGGCATGGTGCTGCACGAGTGGTACTTCGGCAACATGACCAAGAGCGGCAGCGGTGGCGAGATCTCCAGCTCCTCCGAGCTCGGCCGGGCCCTCGGCGAGTCGTTCGGTGACCTGGAGACGTGGCGCAAGGACTTCGTCGGCGTCGGCGGGATGCGCGGCGTGGGCTGGGCGGTGACCTACCTCGATCCCGCCACGGGCCGGCTCAGCAACCACTGGATCACGCTCCACGAGGACGGCAACATCGCCGGCTTCAAGCCGATCATCGTCATGGACGTGTGGGAGCACGCCTTCCTGCTCGACTACAAGCCGGCGGACCGGCCCAAGTACATCGAGTCCTTCCTGGCCAACCTGGACGTCAGCGCGGCCGAGGGAAGGCTGGCGGGCACCGTCGAACGGCCCATCGGATAGCACGGAAAACGGCCGATCACAACTCGGCCGCGCGGAGCCTGCGGTACAGCGCATCGAGATCGCCGTCGTCGTGGAAGACGACGATCACCCGGCCACCACGCCGGCGCCGTTCCAGCTCCACGGGCAGCCCGAGCTGCTCCTCGAGGCCGCGCCGGAGCGCCTCGTCGTCCGGGCTGAGCGCGGGTCGCGCGGGGGCGGCCCGCGGAGAGGCGGCGCGCCCCAGGGCGAGCTGCACCGCCGCCTCCGTCTGCCGCACCGACCAGCCCTCCGTGGCCACGCTGGCGGCCATCTCCTCCTGCTGCGCGGGGTCGGCAAGGCCGAGCAGCGCGCGCGCATGCCCCGCGCTGATCGTCCCCGCGGCCACGGCGCGCTGCACGGGCGCTGCCAGCGCCAGCAGGCGGATGGTGTTGGAGATGGCCGGCCGGCTCCTCCCCAGGCGCAGTGCGATCGCCTCGTGGGACAGGCCGAAGGTGTCGGCGAGGCGCGAGTACGCGGAGGCCTCCTCCATGGGCGAGAGGTCGGCGCGGAGCAGGTTCTCGGTGAGGGCGGTCTCCAGCGATTGGCGGGCGGATTCCGCCGCGGGGCGGACGATGGCCGCGACCCGGGGCATCCCGGCGAGCCGGACCGCGCGGAGGCGGCGCTCGCCGGCGACCAGCCGGTAGCGGGGCCCGTCCCGCTCCACCACGATGGGGTGGAGGAGGCCGTGGGTGCGGATCGAGTCCCCGAGGGCCACCAGGGCCTGGTGGTCGAAGTCGCGGCGGGGCTGCTCGGGATTGGCCTCGACCAGCCCGGGGTCGATGTCGATGAGCACGGCGGTGTCCGGGGAGGCCGGCGCGGAGGCGGCGTGAACGGGCATCTCCAGGGCCGGGCTGAGGAGAGAGTCGAGGCCGCGACCGAGTCCGCGCCGGCGCGGCCCCCTGGGTGGTGGCGGCTGCGCCGTCATCCGGCGGCTCCGTCGGGTACGGCCGGTGCGCTTCCGTGAGCCCGGCCGTTGAGGCGGCGGTCGAGGTTGGCGGCGAGCTCGGCGTACGCCGTGGCTCCGCGGCAGGCGGGGTCGTAGAGGCTGACCGGCAGGCCGTGGCTGGGGGCTTCGCTGAGCCGGACGTTGCGCGGGATGGAGGGGGTGAGCAGCTCCGAGGCGAAGCGAGCCCTGACCTCCTCGACGACCTGGCGGGCGAGGGCGAGGCGGCCGTCGTACAGGGTCATCACGATCCCGGCGATGCTCAGCCCGGGGTTCAGCTCCCGCTGGAGCAGAGCGAGGGTGTGGGCCAGCAGCCCGAGGCCCTCGAGCGCGTAGAACTCGCACTGGATGGGCACGAGCAGCGCCTGCGCCGCGGTGGCCGCGTTGACGGTGAGCAACCCCAGGCTGGGCGGACAGTCGATGAGGACATAGTCGACGTCGTCGACGCCCTCGAGCGCGTAGGTGAGACGGCGCTCGCGGCGGGCCAGGTTGATCATCTCGATCTCGGCCCCGGCGAGGCTCATATCCGCCGGGACGATGTCCAGGCCGGCGATCATGGTGCCGATGCGGGCATCGGCGAGGGCGCGCCCGTTGACCACCACGTCGTAGCTGGTGGCCTCGAGGGCGGTGCGGTCGACGCCCAATCCCGAGGTGGCATTGGCCTGGGGGTCGATGTCGATGATCAGGACCCGCCGGCCCATGCCCGCCAGGAAGGCGCCCACGTTGATCGTCGTCGTCGTCTTGCCGACGCCGCCCTTCTGATTGGCCACGGCGAGGACGTGCGGTACCACGCGGGGATTATCGACCGCG
>DASZKZ010000033.1:0-7505 GCA_035552595.1 Candidatus Dormiibacterota bacterium | reverse complement strand
TCAGGCCCCGGCGCCTCCGGGGCCGCCACGTCCGCTGGGAAAGCTGACGATCACCACCATTGGTGTCCTCGCGCTCCAGGGCGACGTGCGCGAGCATCTCGCCGCCTTCGAGCGCTGCGGGGTGGAGGCGAAACCGGTCCGGCTCGCCGCGGAGATCGAGGCGGTCGACGGGCTGGCCATCCCCGGCGGCGAGTCGACGACGATGGGGAAGTTGCTCACCGCCTTCGCGCTCGAGGAACCGCTGCGGCGCCGGCTTGCGGACGGGCTGCCGACCCTGACCACGTGCGCCGGCCTCATCCTGCTGAGCCGCTCGATCGCCGATGGCCGGGCGGACCAGGTGGCCACGGGGACCCTCGCCATCTCGGTGCGGCGCAACGGCTGGGGCAGCCAGCTGGACTCCTTCGAGGCCGACATGACCATCGCCGGTCTCGGTGACATCCCCTTTCGCGGGGTGTTCATCCGGGCTCCGCGAATCGAGACGATAGGAGACGGCGTCGAGGTCCTCGCCCGCCTCGACGGCGAGGCGGTGGCGGTCCGCCAGGGCGCGCACATCGGTCTCACGTTCCATCCTGAGATGACCGGCGACGACCGCATCCATCGCCTCTTCCTCGAGCAGGTCGAGGCGGTTCGCGGGGAGAGCGCCGCTTGAACGTGCGCGCGGCGTCGTTCCGCGACCTGGCTCGAGTCGAGCAGCTCTATCGCGACGCTCTGGCCGCCGACGAGAGTGGCCCGGGGCCACATCCCGACAGCCCGGTTCCCCAGGCCACGCTGCTGCGGCTGTGGTACGCGCTCAGCAAGACCCTGTCATCGCTGGTGCCTCTCAGCGACACCGGTGGCGTGCTCTTCGTGGCTGAGGACGGCGGCGAGGGCGTGGTGGGGTTCATCCAGGCGCAGGCGACCTCGACGCGACCCTCGGTGTGGCAGATCGTCAACCTCTGCGTGGCCCCCGGCGGCGCCGGCCACTTCGCGCGTGAGCGCCTGCTCACCCACCTCTGCAACCGCGGTCTCGAGCAGGGCGTCCACCGCTTCCATGTGCGCCTGCCGCTCGATCATCCCCTGGTGGGAGTGTTCCTGGAGCACGGCTTCACCCAGTTCGCCACCGAGCAGATCCTCTTCCATGAGACGCCGGAGCTGATCGAGCGCAGCGACGCGCGGCCGCTGGCGGTCCGCCCCGGTCGCCGCGAGGACGCCGCCGCCATCCACCTCCTCTATCGCCGGGTCACCCCCAGCCAGATCGCCGCCTTCGAGGCGCCCTCGCTGAAGGCGTGGCAGGCGTCCTTCGCGCAGGGCAGTGTGGCGCGCATCGGCCGTGATGAGAACAGACACCTCGTCGCCGAGCATCCCGGCGTGGTCGGCTGGGCCGCCATCCGCCCCGCCGGCGCGGGCCGCCCCAGCATCCTCTCGCTGATGTGCGAGGCCCATGACCCGGCCATCCGCGAGGGCTTCCTCGACGCCGTCCTGGCCGAGCTTCCCCCGCAACCGGTGTCCTGCGTGCTGCGCCATTACGATTCCGAGCTGATCCGCTCGCTGCAACATCGCGGGTTCGCGGTGTACGGCACCCAGCTGCTGCTGGTCCGCGACCTCGGCATCAAGGTGCGCATCCGCGCGGCCGCCAAGCAGAGCAAGCAGGTGCTCGCCCATGCCGGGGTGGCCAGCTCCCACGTCTCCGCGCCGTCGCTGACAGTTCTGCATCCGCCAGAAAGGAGAGAGAGATAGTCGCCGAGATGATGCCGTACGGTTCGTCGTGGCACGAGGAGCTCAACCTCCTCATCGAAGCGCTGCCGCCCCGCATCGCCAGTGCAGCGCAGCGTCTGACCCAGGAGCGCCGTGAGCTCCTCGAGATCGTGCTCGACCTCGGGCGTGAACCGGAGGCCAGGTTCACCGACGGAGAGGAGATCCTCGACAGCGTGCAGGTGACCCACCATGACCTCGAGTACGTGACCGAGCGCGTCGGTGACTTCGGCGACGACAACCGCGCCGGCATCGAGCGGACCCTGCACCGCATCAGCGCCATCCGCAACCGTGCCGGCACGGTGGTGGGGCTGACCTGCCGGGTCGGCCGCGCCGTCACCGGAACCATCGACATCATCAAGGACATCGTGGTCAACGGCCAGTCGATCCTCCTGCTCGGCCCACCCGGAATCGGCAAGACGACGATGCTGCGCGAGTGTGCCCGCGTGCTCAGCGACGAGTGCGGCAAGCGGGTGGTGATCGTCGACACCAGCAACGAGATCGGGGGCGACGGGGACATCCCCCACGCCGGCATCGGGCGCTCGCGGCGCATGCAGGTGCGCACCCCTCCCGAGCAGCACGCGGTGATGATCGAGGCGGTGGAGAACCACATGCCCCAGGTCATCGTCATCGACGAGATCGGCACCGGCCTGGAGGCGATGGCGGCGCGAACCATCGCCGAGCGCGGGGTGCAGCTGGTGGGCACCGCCCACGGATCCAACCTCGACAACCTGCTCGTCAACCCCACCCTGAACGACCTCCTCGGTGGCATCCAGACGGTCACCCTCAGCGACGAGGAGGCGCGCCGCCGCGGCACCCAGAAGAGCGTGCTCGAGCGCAAGGCTCCGCCCACCTTCGACGTGCTCATCGAGATCCAGGAGCGCGACCGTGTGGTGGTGCACATGCCGCTCGACGAGACTGTGGACGAGGCGCTGCGCGGGCGCATGAAGCCGCCCCAGCTGCGCCTCCGTGGGGAGGCCGGCCAGATCGTCAGCCGCATCGACACCAGCATCCCGCCGCCGCCGTCGTTCGAGCCCAGCCCTTTCGGGTCCGGCTCGGGGCGGCGCCGCAGCCGCGAGAAGCGCCGCCGCGGCTTCGATGTCGAGGAGTACATGGCGCAGCGCTCACGCGACACCAACCCGGACGGAGGCAGCGCCTTCCACGCGTCGGCACGTCCCATGCAGCCGCTCGCGGTGTTTCCCTACGGGGTCTCGCGAACCTACCTCGAACAGTCGGTGCGTGAGCTGCACGTGCCGGTGCGCATCCAGCACAACGTCGACGACGCCGACATGGTGCTGACGCTGAAGAACTACTACCGCCGCAAGGACTCGCCGGTCCGCTCCGCGGAGGCCACCGGCATCCCCATCCAGGTGCTGCGCAGCAACACGGTGGCGCAGATCAAGGGTGCGCTGGCCCGGGTCTATGGCGTCGAGGAGGTGGACGAGACCGAGAGTGCGCTCGAGGAGGCTCTCGAGGCCGTCGAGCGAGCCCGGCAAACCACCGCCGATGTCGAGCTGGCTCCACAGAACTCGTACGTGCGCCGCCTCCAGCATCAGCTCGTCGAGCGCCACGACATGAGCGCGCGCAGCACCGGGAACGAGCCCAACCGCCGCCTCGTCATACTCGGCGCCGAGGAGTGAGCAGTTGTGACGCGTCCCGGATTCTTCGTCTCGTTCGAGGGCCTCGACGGGGCCGGTAAGAGCACCCAGGTGGCGGCTCTCGGCGCGGCGCTGCGCGCCGACGGGTTCGATGTCGTCACCGTCCGGCCCAACGACACCCCTCTCGGGGAGCTGGTCAGCGGCGTGGTGCTGCAGCACCAGCTCGCCGCCTCGCTGCAACCGTGGACGGAGGCGCTGCTGTTCAATGCGGGGCGCGTGCAGCTCCTCGCCGAGGTGGTGCTTCCCGCCCTGGAACGGGGCACGGTGGTGATCGCCGATCGCTACACGGATTCGACCTTGGCGTACCAGGGTGGTGGGCGAGGCGTGGACCAGCAGGCGCTGCTCCGCCTCCACCGTGACTGCTGCGGTGACGTGTGGCCCGACCTCACCATCTACCTCGATCTCGACCACACCGTCGCCGCCCGTCGCCAGCACGCGCAGCAGCTCCCGCTGGACCGCATCGAAGGCGCCCCCAACGACTTCCACGCCAGGGTGCGCGCCACCTTCGACCGGCTCGCCACCGAGCAACCTGGCCGGATCGCGCGCATCGACGCCGGCCGTCCGGCGATCGCGGTGTCGCAGGACGTGATGCGGCTCGTCCAGGAGCGCCTGCGCACCGCCAGGACCGCCCCCCGCCCGGCTGTGGTGCGGTGAAGCTGATCTTCGCCGTCGTCCAGGCTCAGGACGTGGACGCGTGCGCCGACGCGCTCACCGCGGGCGGCTTCGTGTGCACCCGCTTCGCCACCCAGGGCGGGTTCCTCGACAGCAGCAACAGCACGCTCATGATCGGCGTCGAGGACGCGCAGGTCGACGAGGTGCTGGAGATCCTGCGGCGCCGCGCCAAGCGCCGGGTCGAGCTGGTCGACTCGACCGTGACCCTGGCGGGCGCGCTGACCCCCGTGATGGCCCCGCCGCTCGACGTCGAGGTGGGCGGGGCGACGGTGTTCGTCCTCCCCCTGGACCGCCTCGAGAAGCTCTAGCCGGCCCGGACGACCACCTCGGTGGCGTCCACCACCCGCTCCACGCGGGTGCCCACCAGGTGCACCCGAATCCCGGGCACCCCCGGTGAGCCCGGCTCCCAGCCGTCCGCGTAGAGCTGCTGCGCCTCCCCCCAGGTGCGCGCGTTGCGCACCTGGCGCCCGTCGGTGAAGGACAGCGGTCCGGGCCGCGTCGCGTATCCGAAGCGGACCTCGCCGCCGCTCTTGAGGAAGGCGGCGACGTCGGCGAGCGGGCG
The DNA here is from genome assembly GCA_035552595.1 of Candidatus Dormiibacterota bacterium. GTDB lineage: Bacteria > Chloroflexota > Dormibacteria > Aeolococcales > Aeolococcaceae > Aeolococcus. Next base: position 2,882 of record DASZKZ010000033.1, on the reverse strand, counting down.
GTCGTCGGCCGCGAACGCCGGGGTGGCCAGGGCGTCGAGGACGCTGGGCATCTCGCCGCTCCGAGCCTGCTCGCGGACGGCGGCGCGGGCGGCGATGTGGGCGGCGCGCTCGCGGCGCCGACGCTCGGTGGCGATCTGGCCGCTGCGGGCGCGCAGCTCGCGGATCTGGGCCTGGTGGGGCGCCATCGCGGTCACCGTGGCCCGCTCCACTGTGGCGAGCGCGCCGAGCATCTCCTCGAGAGCGCCGTCGTCGACGGTGGCCAGGGCGTCCTGGTCGAAGGACGGGGGCAGGCCGGGGAGGGGCGGGAGGTCGCTCACCCCTCCGATGATGGCGCCCCACCCGCGCCGCGTGCCCCCCGCGCTACCGTTGCCGGGCACGGCCAACCGACCTGGAGGGGCGCACGACGTGTCCACGGGGCTCAACGACGCGGTTCGAGTGGAGCGCGACGGCGCGCTCGCCATCGTCACCATCGACCATCCCCCGGCCAACGCCATCAGCCGCGCGGTGGTGGCGGGGCTCACCCAGGCTCTCAGCAAGGCCGAGGCCGACCCCGCCTGCCGCGCCCTCATCCTCACCGGGGCGGGGCCCAAGTTCTTCTCCGCCGGCGCGGACATCACCGAATTCGGATCGACCGGCGGGGACACCATCGCCACCGGCCAGGGGCTGACCCTGGCCATGGAGCGCTCCCGCCTGCCCATCGTGGCCGCGGTCAATGGCATCGCCTTCGGCGGTGGCTGTGAGCTGACCCTGGCGTGCGACGTGAGGATCGCGTCGAGCGCCGCGCGCTTCGGCCAGCCGGAGATCAAGATCGGCATCATCCCGGGGTGGGGGGGAACCCAGCGTCTGCCCCGCCTGATCGGCCGGACTGCCGCCATCGAGCTCCTCCTCACCGGCGATCCCATCGACTCAGCGCGCGCTCTCGAGCTCGGCCTGGTGTCGCGGGTGGTCGAGCCGGAGGCGCTGCCGGGCGCAGCGCGTGACATCGCCGCACGGTACGCGACCCAGGCGCCGCTGGCCGTCGCCGCCACCAAGCGCGCGATCGCCGAGGGGCTCGACCGGCCGCTCCACGACGGCCTCGAGGCGGAGCGACGCGAGTTCGTCGGTCTCTTCGCCTCCGAGGATGCGCGGGAGGGCATCACCGCCTTCCTGGAGAAGCGCACCGCCACCTGGACCGGTCGGTAACGGCTCCGATGACCGCGATCCTCAGTCCCATCTGCCTGCTGGCGCTGGTCGGTGGCGCCGCGGTGGCGACCGGCCTGCGCTGGCGCCTGCTGATCGCCGCCATGCTGCGCAGCACGCGCCCCGACCCTCGCTTCGACCGCGTCGGCGAGCGCGTCAAGGCCTTCTTCGTCTACGTCATCGGCCAGGGGCGCCTGCTCCGCTGGCCGTACGCGGGGACCCTCCACGCGCTGATCTTCTGGGGATTCCTGGTGCTGCTCACCGCCATCGCCCAGGCGATCGTGGAGGCGCTCTGGCAGGGCTTCCACTTCAACGCCGTCCCGGGCGCGTTCATCATCGCCTTCCTCCAGGACATCTTCTGCGTCGCCGTGCTCGCCGGCGTGGCGCTGGCCCTGATCAACCGCCTGGTCATCAACCCCACGCGGTTCCGAGGCAGCCATCGCGGCGACGCGGTGCTGATCCTCGCCTGGATCGGCACCCTGCTGCTGTTCATGAGCCTGAACTACGCCACCCTCATCGCGGAGGGCAGCCCCGCCCAGGCGCTCGCCGCCGACCGTCCCTTCGCCAGCGCGCTCTCGCGCCTCTTCACGCCGCTTGGTGCCCACAGCACCGTGCTGGTGGGCCTGCACGGCGTCTTCTTCTGGGGCCACCTGGTGCTCGTCTTCGGATTCCTCGTCTACCTCGGCTACAGCAAGCATCTCCACATCGTCAGCGCGGCGCCCAACGTCTTCTTCAAGTCGACCACGCCCAAGGGCAGGTTGCCGCTGGTCGACATCGAGGCGGTGATGAACGCGGAGAACGAGGCCGACCAGCACTTCGGCCCGGTCACCCTCGAGCACTTCAGCTGGAAGGACATGCTCGACCTCTACACCTGCACGGAGTGCGGGCGCTGCCAGACCCACTGCCCGGCCTACAACACCGGCAAGGTGCTCTCCCCCAAGACCCTGATCACCGACCTCCGCGACCATCTCTACGAGAACATCGCCGGTGGCTACTCCGCGACCACCCATGACACCCACGTGGTGCAGGGCGCCGACGCCGAGGGGAAGCCCAGCGCCGAGGGCGCGGTGATGTGGGCGACGGGCGACCACCACGCCGGCGCCGTCCACGACCTGCCCGGGCTCTTCCAGCCCTCGTGGATCGCGCCCGACGATGTGGCCAAGGCCGTGGAATCAGGCGGCGGCGAGCGCCCGCTCTTCGGCGGCACCATCGCCGACGACACGCTCTGGGCGTGCACCACGTGCGGCGCCTGCATGGACCAGTGCCCGGTGCTCATCGAGCACGTCCCCAAGATCATCGAGATGCGCCGCCACCTGGTCCTCGACGAGTCGCGCATGCCCAAGCAGGCGGAGACCGCGCTGCGCGGCATCGAGAACGTGTTCAACCCCTACGGGCTCTCCCATCAGACACGGGCCGACTGGGCGGCCGACCTGGGCGTCAAGTTCGCCGCCGAGAAGCCCGACGCCGAGTACCTCTACTGGGTGGGCTGCGCGGCCTCGTTCGACGACCGCGCCAAGACCATCGCCACCGCGCTGGTCAAGATCCTCCAGGCCGGCGGCGTGGATTTCGCCATCCTCGGCACCGAGGAGAAGTGCAACGGCGATCCCGCCCGCCGCATCGGCAACGAGTACCTCTTCCAGGAGCGCGCCAAGGAGAACGTGGCCGTGCTGGCCAAGTACAGCGTGCGCAAGATCATCGCGTC
>DASZKZ010000032.1:0-89434 GCA_035552595.1 Candidatus Dormiibacterota bacterium | reverse complement strand
GGCTCTGCTGACAGCCCGGGAGATCGCCATCGAGCTGGCGACCGCCGGGGTGATCGTGGTCAGCGGTATGGCTCGCGGGGTCGACGCAGCCGCCCACGGCGGCGCGCTCGACGGCGGCGGTGTCACCCTGGCTGTGCTCGGTTGCGGCATCGACCTCTGCTACCCGAGCGAGCACCTCGGTCTGCGCGACCGGATCGTGGCCCAAGGCGGCGTCATCTCTGAGGACGGCGGCACCGCGGCCCCGCTGACCTGGCGCTTCCCGCGCCGCAACCGGATCATCGCCGCCCTGGCCGAGGCGGTGGTGGTGGTCGAGGCGAGCGCCCGCAGCGGTGCTCTGAGCACGGCGCGGTGGGCGGCGGACCTCGGCCGCGAGGTGCTCGCCGTGCCCGGTTCGATCAGGAGCCCGAGCTCGGCCGGCACCAACCTGCTCATCCGGGACGGGGTGCGCCCGTTCCTGGCGGTTGCGGACCTCTTCGAGGCGGTGCCGGCTCTCCGCCGCTCGATCTGCGCCCCGTCCGCGCCAGGCTCCGCGGCCGGCGCCGCCCTGGCGCCGGCGCCGGCCGATCCCTTTCTCAGCCTCGTCCTCGATCGGCTTGGGCCCGACCCTGTGCACCCGGACGAGCTGGCCGCCTCACTCGGCGTCGAGGCGGCCGCGCTGGCGACGGCTCTGACCACACTGCAGCTGCGCGGTGCGGTCACGGATGTTTGCGGAGGCCGGGTTGCGCGTACCTTTTAAGGCGGGCGCGATCCTGTCCACCCCGGGACGGCGCCCGACCCGTTGTTATCATCGGCCGGCTTCGGCCCGCCGGCCGCCCCCGCGCCCATCGGCGCGACACTCTGAGTGACATGCCCAACCGCCTCATCATCGTCGAGTCCCCATCCAAGGCCCGCACCCTCGCCAAGTTCCTGGGCGCCGGGTACACCGTCAAGGCGTCGATGGGCCATGTCCGCGACCTTCCCAAATCCAAGATCGGCGTCGACATCGAGGGCGGCTTCATCCCCGAATACGAGGTGATCAAGGGCAAGGAGAAGCAGATCAAGGAGCTGCGGGCGGCCTCGAAGAAGGCGGACAGCACCCTGCTCGCCGCCGACCCCGATCGCGAGGGCGAGGCGATCGCCTGGCACATCGCCCAGGCGCTCAAGCTCGATGACCCCGACCGCGTGGTCTTCCACGAGATCACCAAGGGCGCCGTCGAAGCGGCGCTCGCCGACCCCAGGAAGATCGACCGCGGCCTGGTGTCGGCACAGGAGGCCCGCCGCGTCATCGACCGCCTGGTCGGCTACAAACTCAGCCCGCTCCTCTGGCGCAAGGTCCGCACCGGCCTGTCCGCCGGGCGGGTGCAGTCGGTGGCGGTGCGTCTGGTCGTCGATCGCGAGGCGGAGATCGACGCCTTCGTCACCAAGGAATCGTGGACGGTCGACGCCATCCTGGAGAAGGACGGCGCCACCTTCATGGGGCGGTTGGTGGGCAGGCGCGGTGAGAACGCCGCGGCCGACGTCGACAAGCTCGAGCTCGGCACCGAGGCCGAGGCGGCGGCGGTCGCCGAGGCGCTGGGCATCGATGCCGAGGGCCATCCCACCATGGCGACCCCTCGATTCACCGTCGAAGGGATCGAGAGCCGCGAGACCTCGCGGCAGGCGCCGATCCCCTACACCACCAGCACGCTCCAGCAGGATGCCAGCACCCGCCTCCGGCTCTCGCCCCGGCGCACCATGAGCCTGGCGCAGCAGCTCTACGAGGGTGTGGAGCTGGGCAGCTCCGGGCCGGTGGGGCTGATCACCTACATGCGCACCGATTCAACACGCATCAGCGACCTCGCCAAGGCACAGGCGGCCGGGCACATCACCTCGCAGTTCGGCAAGGACTATGTGCGCAGCGGGGCGGCTCGGCAGCGCGCTGCGGGCGCCAACGTCCAGGACGCGCACGAGGCGGTGCGTCCCACCGACGTCTCCAGGACCCCCGAGTCGATTCGCGACCAGCTCGATCCCGGTCAGTTCCGCCTCTACGACCTGATCTGGCGCCGTTTTGTCGCCAGCCAGATGGCGTCGGCTCGTTTCCTCAACACCCGCGCCTCTCTGGCGGCCGGCGACTACCTCTTCCGCGCCACCGGGTCGGTGCTCAAGTTCGACGGATTCCAGAAGGTGTGGAAGCGCGACGAGGAGAAGGACCGCGAGGAGAACACGCTGCCGGCGCTGGTCTCGGGCGAGCAGCTTCCCTGCGTCGACTTCCGCCGTGAGCAGCACTTCACGCAGCCACCACCGCGCTACACCGAGGCGTCGCTGATCAAGGAGCTCGAGGAGCGCGGCATCGGACGACCGTCGACGTATGCGCCGACCATCGAGGTCATCCAGGAGCGCAACTACGTGCGCCAGGAGGAGCGCCGTCTCCACCCCACGGAGCTGGGCAAGACAGTCGACTCCGTCCTGCGCGAGCACTTCCCCGAGATCGTCGACGCTGCCTTCACCGCCGAGATGGAGAAGCGCCTGGACGGCATCGAGGAAGGAACGCGACAGTACGAGCCCACCATCCGCGAGTGGTACGACCCCTTCGCCTCGACCCTGAGCAAGGCGGAGACCAACATGGAGAGGGTCAAGGTGCCGGCGCGTGACACCGGCGAGGTCTGCCCCCAGTGCGGGGAGGGCACCCTGGTCATCCGCGAAGGCAAGTTCGGTGAGTTCACCGGCTGCTCACGCTATCCTGAGTGCGACTACATCAAGGACCGCAAGGCCGCCGCGGAGCCGACCGGCGACCCCTGTCCGGACTGCGGCAAGCCGCTGGTTCTCCGGCAGGGACGGCGCGGCCCCTTCGTGGGCTGCTCGGGGTACCCGACGTGCCGCTACATCAAGGGCGATGCGCCCGCACCGGGTGCCGAGGCCGGCGCGGGCCCGACCGCGTCGGAGGAGCTCGGTCCCTGCCCGGACTGCGGCAAGCCGCTGGCACGACGGAGCGGTCGGCGCGGCACGTTCGTGGGCTGCACGGGCTATCCCTCATGCAAGTACATCCAGCCGGGATCAAACCAGGCGGGGGGTGGGGCCGCCGTCGCCACCGCCGCCGAGCCCACCGGCGCGGCCTGTCCGGAATGCGGGAAGCCCCTGGTCAAGCGGCAGGGTCGCTACGGGCCGTTCGTCAGCTGCTCCGGCTATCCCGGTTGCAAGTACCGGCCGCCACGCGGAGCCAGGACCGAGAAGGTGGCGGCAACGTGAGCGCCTTCCACGCCACCACCATCGTGGCGGTGAAGCGGGGGGGCGAGGTGGCCATCGCCGGGGACGGACAGGTGACGGTCGGCGATGTGGTCATGAAGAACCGCGCGGTCAAGGTGCGGCGCCTCTTCGGCGACCGCATCGTGGTCGGTTTCGCGGGCGCGGTGGCCGACGCCCTCACCCTCTTCGACAAGTTCGAGCAGCACCTCGAGAAGCATCAGGGCAATCTGCTTCGCGCCGCCGTCGGCTTGAGCAAGGAGTGGCGCACCGACAAGTACCTGCGCCATCTCGAGGCGATGCTCATCGCCGCGGACAGCGAGCGGCTCCTGCTGCTCAGCGGCGACGGCGAGATCATCGAGCCCGACGACGACATCACCGCGATCGGCAGCGGCGGCCCTTTCGCGCACGCCGCCGCCCGGGCCCTGGTGGAGAACACCGATCTCCCGGCGGGGGAGGTGGCACGCAAAGCGCTGGAGATCGCCGCCCAGCTGTGCATCTACACCAACGACCGCATCTCGGTGGAGACGCTGGCCACCACCGCCCCGGTCCCGGCGTGACCGATCCGTCGGTGGGGCTGGAGATCGGCGCCGAGCGCAGCGACGCAGCGGAGAGCAACGGCCAGGGAGCGCTGTTCCCCACGCCCGCCGCACCCGCCACCGAGGCGGCGCCTCCCGGCTCCCCGGCATCCGCTGACGAGCCGGCGGCGCCGGGGGCCGCAGGGCACGACGCCGCGCCGCCGGAGGGCGAGGCAGCCATCCCGGCGGCATCACGCGAGGAGCTGCGCCCTGTCGAGATCGTCCGCCGCCTCGACGAATACATCGTCGGCCAGCAGGCCGCCAAGCGCGCGGTGGCGATCGCGCTGCGCAATCGCATCCGCCGCCAGCGCCTCACCGACGAGATGCGCGAGGAGGTCCTCCCCAAGAACATCCTCATGATCGGTCCCACCGGTGTGGGCAAGACCGAGATCGCCCGCCGTCTCGCCCGCCTCACCAACTCACCGTTCCTGAAGGTCGAGGCGACCAAGTTCACCGAGGTCGGCTACGTCGGCCGCGACGTCGAGTCGATCGTCCGCGACCTGCTCGAGCAGACCATCAGCGAGGTGCACAACGGGCGTATCGCCGACGTCGAGGAGCGGGCTCGCGAGACCGCCGGGGGTCGCATCCTCGACACCTTGGTCGCCGCCGAGGCGCCGACCAAGGCGGCGGACGGCGTCCCCGAGGACGAGGCCGCCGGGCAGCGCAAGAGGCGGGCCGTCCGCCGCCGCCTGGAGCGCCGCCTGGCCGCCCGCCAGCTCGAGGACAGGCTCATCGACATCGACGTGGAGGAGCCGTTCCAGCCCGCCTTCGAGGGCTTTGCCGGAACCGGCCTGGAGGAGGTGGGTACCTCGCTGTCGGACTTCTTCTCGCAGATGGCGCCGCCACGCAAGCGCACCAAGCGGATGACGGTTGCAGACGCGCGCACGGCGCTGGTGGAGGAGGAGACCGATCGCCTCATCGACATGGATCGCGTCTACGACGACGCCATCCGGGACGTCGAGGACGACGGCATCGTCTTCGTCGACGAGATGGACAAGATCTGTGGGCAGCACAGCGAGCACGGTCCCGATGTCAGCGGGGAGGGGGTGCAGCGCGACCTCCTGCCCCTTCTCGAGGGGTCGACCGTGAGCACCCGCTACGGCCCGGTTCACACCGATCACATCCTCTTCATCGCCGCCGGGGCGTTCACCATGTCACGTCCCAGCGACCTCATCCCCGAGATGCAGGGACGCTTCCCGATCCGGGTCGAGCTGAGCAGCCTCAGCGAATCCGACCTGCAGCGCATCCTCGTCGAGCCCAGCAACGCGCTGACCCGTCAGTACACCGCTCTCCTGGGCACGGAGGGCGTGGAGCTGCGTTTCAGCGAGGACGGCATCAGCGAGATCGCCCACCAGGCACACGCCGTCAACGAGCAGGACGAGAACATCGGGGCGCGCCGCCTCTTCACGGTCCTCGAGAAGGTGCTCGAGGAGGTGTCCTTCCGCGCCGAGGACTTCACCGACTCCGCGGTGGACGTCGACGCAGGGTACGTGCGCGCCCGCCTGGCCGACCTGGTCCGCAACGACGACCTCCGGCGATTTGTTTTGTAACAGGGGATCGGCAGCCGATCCGCCGCTGTCGCTCCGCGACGGCATGCAAGCCGAACGGGCGCAGATCCCACCTCTCGCCGGAAGCGACCGGTGAAGGGCCGACCAGGGCCGGAGATACCTCACAGGAAGGAGGGTCCTTGACAGGGAGCCCTGGCCAAAGATCAGCCCCTGTTAGAATGACCGCATCACACACGCCCTGGCCACGCCGGCACGGGTGCTCCGCAGTGGGGTCGTGACCGGCGGTTCATCCAGGGCGGAGGAACACACCACACCCGAGGAGGCACGCCCATGCCGGCGACAACCCTCCGCCAGCTTCTCGAGGCCGGAGTCCATTTCGGCCACCAGACCAGCCGGTGGAACCCCCAGATGCGCCCGTACATCTTCACGGCGCGCAACGGCATCCACATCATCGACCTGCAGCAGACCCAGAAGCAGCTCGACGTCGCCCGCGACTTCCTGCGCCAGCTCGTCGCCGACGGGGAGAAGGTGCTCTTCGTGGGCACCAAGAAGCAGGCTCAGGACGCCATCGAGGAGGCCTGCGCCCGCAGCGGCCAGCACTACGTCACCCATCGCTGGATGGGGGGCATGCTGACCAACTTCCCGGTCATCCAGCGCCGCCTGCGCCGGCTTCTCGACCTCCGAGCCTTGCAGGAAAGCGGTGACTTCGAGCGCATGAGCACCAAGGAGGCCAACGTCCATCGCGACGACCTCGACCGCCTCGAGGCCAACTTCGCCGGCATGGTCAACATGAAGCGGCTCCCCGGGGCGCTCTTCGTGATCGACTGCAAGAAGGAGCGGCTGGCGGTGAGCGAGGCCAACAAGCTCGGCATCCCCATCGTCGCCATCGTCGACACCAACTGCGATCCCAATCAGATCCAGTACGTCATCCCCGGCAACGACGACGCCATCCGGAGCTGCAAGCTGATCGTCAACAGCCTCACCGACGCCATCCTCGAGGGCCAGCAGCTGCTCGGGGAGCGCGAGCTGCGCGAGCAGGAGGAGCTGGCCGCCCGTGAGCGCCAGGAGCGCGAGGCGGCGGAGCGCCTGGCCGCGGCCGCGGACGCTGAGGGCGGCGCCGAGGGAACCCCCGAGGTGGGCCTCGAGGAGTTCGCCGGCGCGGCAGCGGGCGCCGAGACGGAGGTGAAGTGATGGCGCAGGTCAGCGCGGCGCAGGTCAAGGAGCTGCGCGAGCTCACCGGCGCCGGGATGATGGACTGCAAGCGCGCCCTCACCGAGTCCGAGGGCGACATTGAGAAGGCCAAGGACTGGCTGCGCGCCAAGGGCATGGCTCGTGCCGCCGACAAGGCCAGCCGGAGCGCCAGCGAGGGTGTCGTCGAGGCGTACGTCCACGGGGGCGGGGTCTCAGGACAGAAGCTCGGCGTGCTCATCGAGGTCAATTGCGAGACCGACTTCGTGGCCAAGACCGACGACTTCAGGCAGCTCGCCAAGGAGCTGGCACTCCAGGTCGCGGGGCGGGCCCCGCTGTTCGTGCGCCGTGAGGACGTCCCCCCGGTGGTGGTGAACCGCGAGCGCGCCGTCTTCCAGGCGCAGATCGCCGACAAGCCGGCCAACATCCAGGAGCGGATCATCGCCGGCAAGCTCGACGCCTACTTTGCCGAGATCTGTCTTTTGGAGCAACCCTACGTTCGTGACGAGAAGGGCAAGAAGAAGGTGAGCGAGCTGATCAACGAGGCTGTGGCCAAGCTTGGCGAGAACATCACCGTTGCCCGGTTCGCTCGCTTCCAGGTGGGGGAGAGCGCCACTGTGACCGGCGATCGCTCGCCGGCGGACGAGGACGGCACCGGCTCGCCGTCGCCGAACTGAGCGGGCCCGCCGGAGTCGCCGGGATGGTCGCCACAGGCAGGGCCACCGCCAGCGCTGAGCCGGCGCCCGTGTACTCGCGGGTCATCCTCAAGCTCAGCGGTGAAGCTCTGCTCGGTCACCAATCGAGCTTCGGGATCGATCACGGGACGGTGCGCCGCATCGCCGAGGAGATCGGCAAGGTCCACTCCCGAGGCGTCGAGCTGGCGGTGGTCATCGGGGGCGGCAACATCGTGCGCGGGATGGAGGCCAGCACTCACGGGCTGGACCGGGTCGCCGGTGACTACATGGGCATGCTCGCCACCGTCATCAACGCCCTGGCCCTGCGTGACGCTCTGGAGCGTCTCGACATCCAGACCAGGGTGCAGTCGGCGATCGCCATGCAGCAGGTCGCCGAGCCGTTCATCCCGCGCCGCGCCATCCGCCACCTGGAGAAGGGTCGCGTGGTGATCCTCGCGGCGGGGACGGGAAACCCGTTCTTCACCACCGACACCACCGCCGCGCTGCGGGCCGCGGAGATCGGCGCTGACGTTCTCCTCAAGGCGACCAAGGTCGACGGGATCTACACCGCCGATCCCCTCAAGAACCCGTCGGCGACCCGGCTCCGCCACCTCACCTACATGGAGGTGCTCAACCGCGGCCTCGAGGTGATGGACAACACCGCCCTGACCCTGTGCATGGACAACGGCACTCCGATCATCGTCTTCAACCTGCTCGCCGAGGGCAGCATCGAGCGCGTCGTGCTCGGCGAGGACATCGGCACCCGCGTCGACGCCCACGGAGGCAGCGAGTGAGCGATCGCACACGTTCCGAGGACTCCCAGGCCCAGATCCAGGAGCGACTCATCGACGCCGAGGTGCGCATGGAGAAGAGCCTGGAGGCTCTCCACAAGGACCTCGGCGGAGTGCGCACCGGCCGGGCCACACCATCGCTGGTCGACCGGGTCCTGGTCGACTATTACGGCACCCCGACAGCACTGCAGAGCATCGCCGGGATCACCGCCCCCGAGGCACGGTTGCTGCTCATCCAGCCCTACGATCGCAGCTCCATCCAGGCGATTGAGAAGGCGCTGCAGAAGGGCGAGCTGGCGCTCAACCCCAGCAATGACGGACAGGTGATCCGCATCGCCATCCCCCCGCTCACCGAAGAGCGCCGCAGGGAGTTCGCCAAGCTGGTCAAGCAGAAGGCCGAGGAGGCTCGCATCGCGGTGCGCAACATCCGCCGCGACGAGGTGGACCATCTGCGCAAGCTGGAGAAGGAGGGGCACGTCTCCAAGGACGAGATCGAGCGCAACATTGCGGAGGTGCAGCACATCACCGATTCCTTCATCAGCAAGGTGGACGACCTCGCGCAGCGGAAGGAGGCCGAGATCCTCGAGGTGTGATCTCGTGCCGTCCGGCTGCCGAAACCGCCGTCAGCAACCAGGCGTTCAGTACACATGCAGCGACCGCCATCGCCAGCCGCCATTCCCGAGCCATCCAACCCCGAGCTGCCGCGCCACATCGGCATCATCATGGACGGCAACGGTCGCTGGGCGCGCCGCCGTCACCTGCCCCGCGCCGCCGGCCACCGCGCCGGGGTGGCGACGATCAGGCCCGTCATGGAGGCCTGCCACGAGGCCGGGGTCCACATCCTCACCCTCTACGCGTTCAGCACCGAGAACTGGTCGCGCCCGCGCCACGAGGTGGCGGCGCTCATGCAGCTCTTCGGCGAGACCATCGACTCAGAGGTCGGCGAGATGCATGGCGAGGGGATCCAGATCCGCGCCATCGGCGACCGCTCCAAGCTGAGCCCGCGCCTCCAGCGCAAGGTGCGCGAGGCCGAGGAGCTGACCAGTGGAAACACCCGCGCCATGCTCAACATCGCCATCAACTACGGCGGACGCCACGAGATCGTCGCCGCGGTTCGCGATCTCGCCGCCCGCGGGTGCGACCTGGCTGATCTCGACGCCGAGACCCTCGGCGGGGCGCTCTACACCGCCGGCCTTCCCGACCCCGACCTGATCGTTCGCACCGCCGGGGAGATGCGCATCAGCAACTTCATGCTCTGGCAGGCCGCCTACGCGGAGATCTACGTCACCGAGACCCTCTGGCCCGACTTCGGCGCCGCCGCCATCGAGAGCGCCCTGGCCGCCTACGCGTGTCGCGACCGCCGCTTCGGCGCCGTTCCCAAGGCTCCCGCGCGGGTGGGGGAGGCGCTGACGGCGCCGGCCTCGCTCTGAGCGGCGGCCCGCCGCGCGGCGAGGTCACCGCCGTGGCCGGTGCCACGGCAGTCAGGGCTCCATCCCGGACGGTGGTGCGCTGGATCTCCGGGCTGCTGCTCCTGCTCCTGGTGGGGGGCGCGGTCGCCGCCGGCGGCTCGCTCTTCGTGGCGGTGGTGGCGGCGGCCGCCGCGGTCGGGGCCTGGGAGTTTGCCGGGCTGGCGGGCCGCATCGATGCGCGCCCACCGCTGTGGCTGCTCCTCCCGCTGACGGTGTGGCTGGCCATCCGCTTCGCGGTCCCCACGGCTCCGGCCGCCCTCGACATCGGGATGGGGGGCGCCCTGGTCGTGGGGATGGTGGGCGTGGTTGTGGCCGGTCTGTCGTGGCGCGGCTGGATGGCCGCGCTCGCCGGCGCCGTGTACCTGGGCTTCTCGCTGGGCTACTACGTCGCCCTGCTCACCTGGCGCCCCACCGACCATGGCTTCGGCGTCGAGGCCGTCGTCGTCCCGCTCGCGGCGGTCGTCCTCTGCGATACCGCCGCCTACGTGGCCGGCAGTGCCTGGGGCCGGCGCCCCTTCTTCCCCGGGCTCTCCCCGCACAAGTCGGTGGAGGGCGCGGTCGCCGGCCTGGTGGCGGCCGTGATCGCCGCCGCGATCCTCGGCCGCCTGCTGCTCGGCATCGCGCCCTGGCTGGGCGCCCTGGAGGGGGTGCTTGTGGCGATCGTGGCCCAGGCGGGAGACCTGGCCGAGTCGGCACTCAAACGACAGGGCGGCGCCAAGAACTCCAGCACCCTGATCCCCGGCCACGGCGGGCTCCTCGATCGCCTCGACAGCCTGGTGCTGGTGGCGCCGGCGGTGTACTGCTTCTACCGGCTCATCTCGCTCACGTGAGGGGTTCTCTGCCCGGGCCTTGGCGGAGAATGGAGCGATGACCGCCACCCCCTCCGCCAGCGCCGCCTCCCCGCCACGGCGCGTCGTGCTCCTCGGTGCCACCGGCTCCATCGGCCGCCAGTGCTGCGACGTGGTCGCCCGCTTTCCCGACCGCTTCGAGCTGGTCGGCGTGGCCGCGGGCAGCGACGTCCAGGGCCTCGCCGAGGTGGCCGCGCGCTTCGGGGTGGCCCGGGCGGTGGTGGTGGCTCCGCCGCCCGGGCAGGAGCTGGTCGCCGGCATGGACGCCGGCCTGGAGGCGGCGTGCGAGCTGGCCGCGATGGATTCCGACGTGGTCTGTGTGGCCATCCCCGGCGCCGCCGCCCTGCGGCCCACGCTGGCGGCGCTGGACGCGGGGCGAACCGTCGCCACGGCCACCAAGGAGGTCCTGGTCATGGCCGGCGAGCTGGTCAAATCCCGGGCCGCGGCCGCCGCCGCCAGGATCCTCCCGGTCGACAGCGAGCACAGCGCCCTCTGGCAGTGCCTCCGCGGCGAGCGGGCCGACGCCGTGCGCCGCCTCGTCCTCACCGCCAGCGGCGGCCCGTTCCGGGAGCGCGACCCCGCCAGCTTCCCGGCCGTGACGGTGGCCGAGGCCCTCCGCCACCCCACCTGGACGATGGGTCCCAAGGTGACCATCGATTCGGCGACGATGATGAACAAGGGGCTCGAGATCATCGAGGCCCACTTCCTCTTCGACGTCGCCTACCCGGACATCGGCGTGGTCATCCACCCGCGCAGCATCGTCCACTCTTTCGTCGAGTTCATCGACGGCGCTGTCATGGCCCAGCTCGGCGTCCCCGACATGCGCGTTCCCATCGCCCTCGCCCTCGCCGACGGCGAACGCCTGCCCGGGATCGCGGCGGCGGTTCAGCTGACCGGCACCGCCCTCGAGTTCTTCGAGGTCGACTCCGCCCGCTTTCCAGCGGTGGCGCTGGCGCGTGCCGCCGGCGAGGCGGGCGGCGTGTCACCGGCGGTGCTCAACGCCGCCAACGAGGTGGCGGTGGCCGCGTTCCTCGAGTCCCGGATCGGCTACGACCGGATCGTCCCCCTGGTGGCGGAGACCGTCTCGGCAGCCCCGGCGGTGACGGCCCCGTCACTCGCCGACATCCTCGACGCCGACGCCTGGGCGCGGACCTTCGCCTCCGACCACATCGCCGGGGCGGTGAGCACGGCGTGATCCTCGACGTTCTCACCGTGGTCGGTGCGGTCATCCTGGTCCTGCTCACCGTCGTGCTGGTCCACGAGGGCGGCCACTTTCTCGTGGGCAAGCTCTGCGGGGTCCGGGTCGACGAGTTCTCGGTCGGATTCGGTCCCCGGATCGCGTCCAAGCGCGTCGGTGAGACCACCTACTCCCTGCGCGTCATCCCCGCCGGCGGGTTCGTGCGCATGGCCGGCATGCTCGGCCTGGAGGGGGAGGCGGACGCCGGGGAGCGCAACTTCTACCGGGCCTCCATCCCCAAGCGGATGGCCACCATCCTGGCCGGCATCGTCACCAACATGGTCTTCGCGGGCCTCCTCTTCACCATCCTGCTCACCCTGCCCAACGCCTCACACATCCAGCCCGGCGCGGCCGCCCAGCAGGCGGGCCTCCATGACGGCGACGTGATCCTCAGCGTCGACGGCCGGGCCATCCGCCACGACACCGCGACAGATGTCGCCACCGACCTCCATGCGGCGACAGCGGCGGCGGCGGGGCGGCCGATGACGGTGGTCTACGCCAGCGGTGGCTCCACCCACACGGTCACGATCCGGCCCTCGCTGATCATCGTCAACGGGGTCCAGGCCCCCGCCACGGCCACGCCGAGCCCGGGAGCGCCGTCACCGTCGCCGGGCTCCGCGCCGGTCCAGACCGTGGCCGAGCTCCCGGTTGGCGCCGAGTTCGTGGTCACCGCGGTCAACGATCAGCCGGTGTCGACCGGTGATCCCGCCCAGGTCCTGGGAAGCGGCCACGCGGTCCGGGTCACGGGCTTCCTGATCAACGCCGACGGCACCCGAGGCGCGAGCTACTCCGACCTGACCGCCTCGGCCATCGGGGATGGCAGTGGCGCGGCCGGCGCCGTCCAGGCAGCGTGGCGGCTGGGGGTGTCGCCCAACTACGACGGGGAGCCGGTGGGCCAGGCGCTCGCCGACGGGTTCGGCCAGATCCCCACCTTCGTCACCACCACCTTCAGCGACCTCTCCAACCTGGTCACCAACCCCAAGAGCGGCGGCATCACCGGCCCGCAGGGTCTGTCGGGGCCGGTGGGCATCGTGCGCGAGACCGTGACGGCCACCCACCAGGGAGGCAGGTCGCTCGCCTATTGGATCGCCTTCGTGAGCATGAACCTGGGGCTCGTCAACGTGCTCCCCATCCCATTCCTCGACGGGGGCAAGGCATTCCTGATCCTGCTCGAGGCGGTGCGCCGGCGCCGCCTCGATCCCCGGCGGGAGGCCCTCATCTACGCGGTCGGCCTGGCGGCGGTTGTCCTCTTCGCCATCTATGTCACCATCGGAGATGTCAGCAGACCCCAATGAGCACCATCAGCAGACGCGCCACCATCCCCGTCAACGTCGGCGGCGTCATCGTCGGCGGTGCTGCACCGATCCCGGTGCAGACCATGACCAAGACGCAGACCGAGGACGTGAGGGCGACGCTCGCCCAGATCGAGAGGGCCGCCAAGGCCGGCGCCGACATCATCCGGGTCACCTGTGACACGCCCGAGGCCGGAGTGGCCATGCGCGAGATCGTCAAGGGCTCGCCCATCCCGGTGATCGCCGATGTGCACTACGACGCGCCCCTGGCGCTGCGTGCGCTCGAAGCCGGCATCGCCTGCCTGCGACTCAATCCGGGCAACATCACCGACGCCACCAAGGTGCGAGACATCGCCGCCGAGGCGGCGGCCCGCGACGTGCCCATCCGCATCGGCGTCAACAGCGGCAGCATCCCCCAGCGCAAGGAGCTGGAACGTGGCCGTGGGGCCAGCATCGAGGAGACGGCCGAGCACATGGTCGAAGCAGCGCTGGGCCACATCCGCATCCTCGAAGAGCTCGACTTCCGCAACATCAAGGTGTCCCTCAAGGCCAGCGACGTGCTCACCAACATCGCCGTCAACCGCAAGTTCGCGGCCCTGGGCAACCGCTACCCGCTCCACCTCGGCCTCACCGAGGCGGGTCCCGTCGAATCGGGCAGCGTCAAGAGCGCCATGGGCATCGGCATCCTGCTCGCCGAGGGGATCGGCGACACCATCCGCGTCTCGCTGGTGGGGGAGCCCGAGGACGAGGTCAGGGTGGGCCGGCAGATCCTCCAGAACCTCAGTGAGACGGGCAGCGGTCCCAACCTGATCGCCTGTCCCACCTGCGGCCGCCTCGAGATCGACATGTTCCCCATGGTGGCGCGCGTCGAGGAGGCCCTCCGTGAGGTCCGCCGCACCATCAACGTCTCGGTGATGGGCTGCGTCGTCAACGGGCCGGGCGAGGGCATGCACGCCGACATCGGCATCGCCGGCGGCCGCCAGAAGGGGATTCTCTACCGGGGCGGCAAGGTGATCGCCTCGCTCCCCCAGGAGCAGCTCATCGACTCTCTGGTCACCGAGCTGAAGGCGATCGCCGCCGAGGACGCCCGCCTGCTCGCCGCCGGGGAGCCGCTCCCCACCGGCCTCGGTGATGGCCAGGCGCCTCTGCGGTCGCTGCCGCTGGCGGTCGGCTAGGGGCAAGCCCCCACCCCGAACGATAAGATGTGACCCAGTGGGGACAGGCGGGTTCCCGCGGGCTCAGGACTTGCCGCCGCAGCGAGACGACTCTCAGTGAGCACCCTGCGGTACATCCTGGACAACTGGGACACCCTCGGGCCCCAGGTGGTCACTCACCTCGAGATCGTCGCCATCTGCATGGCCGTCGCTGGGGTCCTCGGGCTGGGCCTCGGCGTCCTGGCATCGCGTTCAGAGCGCTTCGCGACCTTCATCCTCGCCGTCACCAGCACCATTCTGACGGTCCCCAGCTTCGCCCTCTTCGGGCTCCTCTCCATCTGGTTCGGGCTGGGCAACCCGCCCGTCATCATCGGGCTCATCCTCTACGCGCTGCTGCCCATCGTGCGCAACACGCGCGCGGGCATCATGGCCGTCGATCCCGCCGTGACCGAGGCGGCGCGCGGCATGGGGATGAGCGCGGTACAGCAGCTCACCCGCGTCGAGCTGCCGCTGGCGGTGCCGGTGATCCTCGCCGGGCTGCGCCAGGCGACGGTGATGATCGTGGCCATCGCCACCGTCGGGGCGGCGGTGGGGGCGAACGACCTCGGCCAGCCCATCTTCGCCGCCCTCACCCGCGACACCGGCACCCTCGAGCAGGTCCTCGCCGGGATCATCCCCGTGGCCCTGATCGGGATCATCGCCGACCTCGTGCTGGCCGCTGTGCAGCGGGCTCTCTCACGGGGGCGCGTCACGGTGGCGGCGACGTGATCACCTTCCAGCGTGTCACCAAGCGTTATGCGGATGTCGACGCCGTGCACGAGCTGTCTCTGGAGATACCCTCGGGCAACATCGTCATCTTCGTCGGCCCTTCCGGCTGCGGCAAGACCACGTCGCTGAAGATGATCAACCGTCTCATCGAGCCCACCTCCGGGACGATCAGCATCGACGGCAGCGACACCGCCACGGTCGACGTCAACGTCCTGCGCCGCTCCATCGGCTACGTGATCCAGCAGATCGGTCTCTTCCCGCACTACACGGTCGCCGAGAACGTCGCCACCGTTCCCCGCCTTGCCGGTTGGGACAAGCAGCGCATCAGCGCACGTGTCGACGAGCTTCTCGAGCTGGTGGGGCTGCCGGCGGCGCACTACGCCAAGCGCCTTCCCGCTGAGCTCAGCGGCGGTGAGCGGCAGCGTGTCGGGGTGGCGCGAGCTCTCGGGGTCGATCCCAACATCCTCCTCATGGACGAGCCCTTCGGGGCCATCGACCCGATCGCGCGCGAGCGCCTCCAGAACGAGCTCCTCCGCCTCCAGCAGGTGGTGCGCAAGACGATCGTCTTCGTCACCCACGACATCGACGAGGCGATCCGGCTCGGCGACCGGGTGGCGCTCTTCTCTCAGGGAGGCGTGCTCCAGCAGTACGCCACCCCGGCCGAGCTGCTCGCCCGTCCCGCCTCCGATTTCGTCAAGGACTTCCTCGGGGAGGGACGGATGGTTCGCCGCCTCTCGCTCATCAAGGTTCGCGACGCCCCGCTCGCCCCGGTCGACGGCAAGCAGCCGCCGGTCGAGACCGTCGACGCGAGTGCCACGCTCCGGGATGCGCTCGACGCCGTGCTGCGCGCCAGCGATGGGCGGGTGCAGGTGATGGATGCGGGGGCCACGCTGGGGATCGTCGACGCCGACGTCATCCGCAAGGCGTCGCGATGAGCGCGACCCCGGCGCGCCACCCGCGCCGCCTCGCCGTTGCCCGGGTCAGGGTGCTGGCCACACCCATCGTCATCCTGGTGGGGCTGGCCATCTCCTTCGGCCTCTACCAGACGATCAGCGGATCGATCGCCGACGATCAGGTGCTCAACCTCGACTTCCTTCAGGCCCGGCTGGTCGAGCACGTCTTGCTCTCGGCGGTGTCCTTCGCGGTGGTGGCCGCCCTCTTCGTCCCGCTGGGAATCCTCATCGCCGGCGCGGGCCGCGCCCTCCGCCTGCTCGTCTTCCTTCTCGCCAACGTCGGCCAGGCGGTCCCGGGCATCGGCATCCTGGTGCTCCTCTACGCCTTTCTCGGCCTCGGCCAGGAGCCGACCATCATCGCGCTGGTCGCCTACGGCGCGCTGCCTGTGCTGCGCAACACCGTCGCCGGCATCCAGAGCGTGGACCCCGCGGCCGTGGAGGCTGCGCGGGGCATGGGAATGACCAGCGGGCAGGCGCTCTTCCGTGTCCAGCTGCCGCTGGCGTCGCAGCTGATCTTTGCAGGGCTGCGCACCTCCCTCGTGCTCATCATCGGGACGGCTACACTCGGCAGCTTCATCGGAGGGGGAGGCCTCGGGGTGGTGATCGC
The DNA here is from genome assembly GCA_035552595.1 of Candidatus Dormiibacterota bacterium. Taxonomy (GTDB): domain Bacteria; phylum Chloroflexota; class Dormibacteria; order Aeolococcales; family Aeolococcaceae; genus Aeolococcus. The sequence continues at coordinate 73,169 of DASZKZ010000032.1, read as the reverse complement.
ATCCGGCATCAACATCTCCAACCGCATCATCTTCGTGGGGGCCGTCATGGTCGCCACCCTGGCATTGCTTGCAGATTGGGCGCTCTCATTGGTGGAGCGCATCACGGTTCCGCGACACATCACAGCGTGAAGGAGAGGAGACCACGATGAATCGAAAGGCCATAGCAGCGATGGCGCTCGCCATCTCCGGGACGGTGGCGTCCTGTGGCAGCAGCAACAACAACACCACGACAAGCAGCGGGGGAGGCGGAGGGCCCAGCGCGTCGTCGATCAAGATCTGCATCCTGTCCGAGTTCCGCACCAGGCCGGACGGGCTGCCCGGGCTGGAGAAGACCTACAACTCCGCCTTCAGCAAGGCAACCTACACCGACATCGGCAACACCGCCGAGAAGACCATCGCCAACGGGCAGTGCACGGCCGGTGAGGTGTTCACCACCGACTCGGCGATCCAGGCCAACAACCTCTATGTCCTCAAGGACGACAAGAACCTCTTCCCGCCGGACAACGCGGGCCTGGTGGTGCGCCAGAGCGTGCTCCAGCAGTACCCCGCCATCGCCAACCTGATGGCTCCCGTGGCCGCCAAGCTGGATACGGCCACCATGGTCTCGCTCAACGCCAAGGTCGAGATCCAGAACCAGAAGGTGTCCGACGTGGCCCAGGCCTGGCTCTCGCAAAACGGGTTCCTCTCGGCCAGCTACAGCGGCGGCGGGGGGACCAACGGCAGCGGCACAGGCTGCGCGGCCCCCTCGGGGTCGAGCGGCAACGGAGCGCACGTCAAGATCGGCAGCAAGGGCTTCGCCGAGGAGCAGCTGCTCGCCACCATGACCCAGCTGGTCCTGCAGGCTCACGGCTTCACCGTCGACTACACGTTCCAGGCCAAGGACAAGGCCATCGGCCAGGCGCTCACCAGCGGCACCATCGACATGCTCTGGCAGTACACAGGCACCGAGCTGACCGACTACCTGGGCCTGACCACGGGATCGTTCCCCACGGGGCTGGACGCCGCGTTCAACTTCGTGGCCCAGAAGGACGCGCCCAGCGGCGTCTGCTGGACCTCCGAGACCAAGTTCACCGACACCAACGGCATCGCCATCAAGACGGCCGACCGCGGCACCTTCGGCGACACGCTCTCCTCCTTCGGGAGCTACCTGGCAGCGCACTAGCCGCCACCGCCACCACGGCCTGGACGCCCCGGTCGACTGACCGTCACCGGGGCGTCCCTATACTCGGCCGCCATGGCCACTGAGCGCAGCTCCCGTCAGATCGCCTCCAAGAGCGAGGACTTCGACCGCTGGTACGTCGACGTGGTGCGTCGCGCCGAGCTCGCCGACTACACGCCGGTGCGGGGCTGCATGGTGATCCGCCCCTATGGCTATGCCCTCTGGGAGCGCACCCGCGATGCGCTGGACGGGATGATCAAGCGCACCGGGCACGAGAACATGTACTTCCCGCTTTTCATCCCGGAGAGCTACCTCGCCAAGGAGGCACAGCACGTCGAGGGCTTCGCGCCCGAGGTTGCCTGGGTGACCCACGGCGGCGACAAGGAGCTCGAGGAGCGGCTGGCGATCCGGCCGACCAGCGAGACGATCATCTGCTCCATGTACGCGGACTGGATCCACTCCTGGCGCGACCTGCCCGTGCTCATCAACCAGTGGGTCAACGTGTGCCGCTGGGAGAAGCGCACCCGGCTGTTCCTGCGCACCACCGAGTTTCTCTGGCAGGAGGGGCACACCTTCCACGTCACCGACGAGGAGGCCGCCGCCGAGGTCGACACGATGCTGGAGTGCTATCGGGAGCTGGCCGAGGACTGGCTGGCGATCCCGGTGATCAAGGGTCGCAAGACCGAGTCGGAGAAGTTCGCCGGCGCCCGCTACACCCTGAGCATCGAGGCCATGATGTCCGACGGCTGGGCGCTGCAGGCGGGGACGTCGCATCACCTCGCGCAGAACTTCACCACCGCGTACGGGATCAGGTACACGGACCGGCAGAACCAGGAGCAGCACCCGTTTCAGACGTCGTGGGGCCTCTCCACACGGATCATCGGCGGGTTGATCATGGCCCACGGCGACGAGGTCGGGCTGATCATCCCTCCGCGCGTGGCTCCCATCCAGGTGGTGGTGGTGCCGATCACGCGCAGCAACGACGAGGCAGCCGCCGGCCTGGTCGAGGATGCCTGCGCGCGCATCGAGCGCGAGGCCGCCGCGGACGTGCGCCTGCGAGTGGATCGCCGTGAGGGCATGCGCCCCGGTGAGAAGTTCGCTCACTGGGAGCTGCGCGGAGTGCCGCTGCGCATCACGGTGGGCGCCAAGGACCTGGCCGGCGGCAGCGTCACCCTGGTGCGGCGGGTCGACGGCGAGCAGGCGGTGGTCCCTGTGGACGGGCTGGGGGCGCGCCTCCCAGCCCTGCTCGAGGAGGCGCAGTCGGCGATCCGCTCCCGCGCCCAGAAGCTCCTCGACGAGCGCAGCGTCGAGGTCACCTCGATCGGCGAGCTGGTGGGGGCGTTCGCCGAGCAACCGGTGTTCGCCAGCGGACCGTTCTGCAACCGACCCGAGTGCGAGGTCGCGATCAAGGCGGCGGTGCACGCGGCCACCGTCCGCATCCTGCGCGCCGATCGCAGTGCCGACGGAGCGCCCTGCCTGGCCTGTGGTCAGCCAGCTGACGACGTCGCGCTGATCGCCCGCGCCTACTGAGCCCTGACACGATCGTGTATCGAGCCGATCGCTGAGTACGGCTGCGAACAGACGGCAAAACGCCGAGCGCGCCATCGTGGCATGAGCGACGGCGTTGCCCCAACACCCCCTACGAGGCCACCACCTGTGCCCATGCCCCGGCCCGACCGATTGGACGTGCGCGCAGCTCCCGAGCGATTCGCTCGGACCGGGGGCTACAGCCGGGTTCGCCTCACCGCGGGCGGGGCCGACCCGCAGCTTCACCTCATGGCGATGGCCAGCGGCGATTCGCTGTTGCTGGCCATGCTGACCCTCTTCAACGAGTCAGCCGACATGGACGACGCGATCCAGCAGAGCCTCGACATGGTCACGACCGCGCTCGGCGGACGCGTTGGGGAGATCTGGCTGGTCATGGGTGAGGCTCGTGACGTCGAGCTGCGCTACTCATCGTCCGATGGGTCGCACCAGTCCCGGACCTTCCACGCTGCCGGCAGGCCCCTGAGCGGAGATGCCGCGCCGGCGTTCGTGGGACGGGTGGTGCGCACGGGAAGGGGATCCAGCACCGCCCTGAGCGACCCCAACACGGGTGGAGAGCGCGGCGCCGAGGCCGACGCCCTGGGTCTGCGGACGAGCCTGGCCTTCCCGATCCGAACCAGCATCGGAGTGGTGGGGGCGCTCGTCGTCTTCAGCGAGAGCCTGGACCGCGCGGCCCGCGACGTGCTCGACGCCATCCCCATCGCCTGCCATCACATCGGGCGTTTCTTCGAGCGGGTGCGCGCCGAAGGCGCCATCCACGAAGCCGCCAGGGAGCTCTCCGCGCTGGCCTCGACCGACTCGCTCACCGGCCTGAAGAACCGCCGGGAGTTCGACCGTGCCCTGCGCACCATCCCGCGCGAGCCGTTCGCTGTGCTGTCCATCGATGTCGACCGTCTCAAGGAGACCAACGACACCTACGGCCACCCCGCCGGGGATGCGCTGCTGCGCACGGTTGGCAACACGCTGGGGCTGGTGGTGCGTGGTTGGGACGTGCTGGCGCGCGTCGGCGGCGACGAGTTCGCGGCGCTGCTTCCCGGGGTGGGCGTGTTCGGTGCTGCGCTCGTGGCCGAGCGCATGCGCCTGGCGGTGCACGCGCTGGTGCTGCCCAGCGGGCCGGTGCGCATCGCCGCCGGATGGAGTGCTGCGCCCACCGGCGCCGACCCCGTGTCGGTGTGGCAGCGGGCCGATGAGAGCCTGTATAAGGCCAAGCATGGCGGAGGCGATCGGGTCGAGGGCTGCTCCTACGAGCGCGGAGAGGCCGGCGACATCGCGGACAGGTCCTACTCCGACGTGGTCATGCGAATCCTCGACGGCGGCCCGCTCATCACCATGTTCCAACCCATCGTCAACCTCGTCGACGGGACGGTGATGGGCTACGAAGCCCTGGCGCGCCCAGAGGGGTTTGCGGCCATGGACAGCGTGGAGGACGTCTTCGAAGCAGCCCGCGTCGGTGGCCAGATTCGCGATCTCGACTGGGTCTGCCGGCGACGGGCGGTCGAGGACGCCAGGACCCTGCCGATGGGGACCGCCCTGTTCCTCAACATGAGCGCGGCCGCTCTCCTCGATCCCATCCATGGGGTCGATCAGCTGCTGCTGCTCTTGAGATCGGTGGATCGGACGCCGCGCAGTGTGGTCATCGAGATCACCGAGCACGAGCGCATTCGCGACTACGCGGCGCTCCGTCGCGTCCTGGCGTCATACCGCGCGGAGCGAGTCCGTTTCGCGCTCGATGACGTCGGCGAGGGCCACTCCACCCTGGAGCTGCTCGCCTCCTCGGGAAGCGAATATCTCAAGCTGGGGCGAAGCCTGACCATGACCTCGAGCCGGATGGGGTCACACGCCGCCATGGAGGCCACCATGGCCTTCGCTCGCACCAGCGGAGCGGTGGTCATCGCCGAGGGGGTCGAGAACGAGTTCGTCGCCGATCTCATGAAGGAGGCGGGCATCCAGTTCGGGCAGGGTTTCGGGTTGGGCAAGCCGACCGTGGCCGCCGGGCTGGAGGATGTCGGCGCCGCCCTGGCGGGCCGTGCCGCCCTCAGCGGGCTCCGGCCGCGCCGGGCCAGCCTTCGCGCGAGGTCGACACACCGCTGACACCCTGGTGCGGGACCGAGTTCGATCTCGCCCTGACGCGGGTACCATGATCAGGGAGATGGTGATCAGCGAGCTCCTCTCCAAAGCCTCGTACCTCCGCGAGGAGGAGCGAGAGGTGCTGCAGCGCGCCTACACGGTGGCCGAGCGCGCCCACCAGGGACAGTCGCGCCTCAGCGGCGAGCCCTACGTCAGCCACCCCGTGGCCGTCGCCGGGATCCTCGCCGACCTCCGCCTCGACGCCGACACCCTGGTCGCCGCCGTCCTGCACGACACCGTCGAGGACACCGATGTCACCCGCGAGCAGCTCCGCGAGGAGTTCGGCGACCACGTCGCCAAGCTGGTCGACGGCGTCACCAAGCTGGGCAAGATCCACGTCCACACTCGCGAACAGGCCCAGGCCGAGAACATCCGCAAGATGCTGGTGGCCATGGCCGAGGACATCAGGGTGGTGCTCATCAAGCTCGGCGACCGGCTCCACAACATGCGCACCGTCGAGGCCCACACCGAGGAGCGCCGCCTGCGCATCTCCCGCGAAACGCTCGACATCTATGCGCCGCTGGCCCATCGCCTGGGGATCTGGCAGGTCAAGGGAGAGCTCGAGGATCTCGCCTTCGCGCAGCTCGACCCCGACAACTACCGGGCGGTCGCCGCCAAGGTGAGCAAGGCCGCCGAGGAGCGGGGCAGCTTCATCAGCGACATCACCGAGATCCTCCGCCGCGAGTTCGAGCGGCTGGGGATCACAGCGGAGATCTCCGGACGGCCCAAGCACATCTTCAGCATCCACGACAAGATGGAGCGGACCCACAAGGATTTCGAGGAGATCTACGACCTCATCGCCCTGCGCATCCTGGTCGAGACCATCAAGGACTGCTATGGCGCGCTGGGCACCGTGCACTCGCTGTGGAAGCCGATCCCGGGTCGCTTCAAGGACTACATCGCCATGCCCAAGGGAAATGGCTATCAGTCCCTGCACACCACGGTGGTGTCGCACACCGGCGAGCCCATGGAGGTGCAGATCCGCACCCAGGAGATGCACACCACCGCCGAGTACGGCATAGCCGCCCACTGGCATTACAAGGAGGGGGCCCAGCAGACCCGCTTCGACGAGCGCTACGGATGGTTGCGGCTGCTCATGGATTGGCAGAAGGAGGTGCTCGACGCCGAGGCCTTCGTCGACACCGTCAAGGTCGACATCTTCCAGGACGAGGTCTTCGTCTTCACCCCCAAGGGCGACGTGCGCTCGCTGCCCATGGGGAGCACCCCTGTGGACTTCGCCTACCGCGTCCACACCGACGTGGGCCACCACTGTATCGGCGCCAAGGTCAACAGCCGCATGGTGCCGCTCGACTATCGCCTCCAGAACGGCGACATCGTGGAGGTGCTGACCACCAAGGGCGCGCATGCACCGAGCCGCGACTGGCTGAGCTTCGTCAAGACCAGCAGCGCACGGGAGAAGATCCGCAGCTGGTTCAAGAAGGAGCGTCGCGAGGAGAATGTCCAGAAGGGGCGCGAGCAGCTCGACAAGGAGTTCCGGCGGCTCCGTCAGCAGGCTCTCGGATCGCTCAAGGACGATCGCCTCCTCGAGCTCGCCGAGGACTTCAAGTTCCACACCATCGACGACTTCCTGGCCGCGGTCGGCTACGGCGACGTCAGCGCGCGTGGCGTGGTGCTGCGCTACAGCGACCGCGAATCCCCGGACCAGAGCAGCGAGACCACCGTGCTGGGGATCCCCCTCACCAGCGCCGCCCCGGCCAGCAACGGGCACGTCCGTGTCCATGGCATGACCGCCATGCTCACCACGCTCGCGCAATGCTGCAAGCCGCTGGCCGGAGACGCGATCCGCGGCTACATCACGCGGGGCAAGGGCGTCACCGTCCACCGTGCCGACTGCGTCAACGTCCGCAACGCCGCCGACCCCGACCGCATCGTCGAGGTCGAGTGGGAACGCGGCATTGACCAGGTGTACCCGGTCAGCATCAAGATCGAGGGCTGGGACCGGACCGGCCTGCTCCGCGACATCGCGGCCGTGATCGCGGAATCCAAGATCAATCTCTCCGGGGCCGACGTCCAGGTCTATGACGACCGCACCGCCGTGATCTCCACCATCGTCGAGATCGCCAACCTCACCCAGCTGAGCCGGCTGCTCGAACGGCTCGAGGGCGTGCGCGACGTGCACACGGTCGCTCGAGAGGCGGTCTGACCACGGAGAGGGCTGCGTAGAGGGCCAGGCCCTCCTTCTCGGCGGTGCTCCCCGCTCTGGGCTCGACGGCCGTCGATCGGTCGTTGCCGGGGCGCCGGTACACTCGGTCGGCCATGAGCCCGATCGCACCGCCGCGGGGAACCCACGACCTCCTGCCTGACGAGGCGCCCGCCTGGCGATGGCTCCACGAGGGGCACGCCACCATGGCCGGCGGCTACGGCTACCAGCTGATCGACACACCTGTCTTCGAGTCCACGGAGCTGTTCGCCCGCGGTGTCGGCAGCGGTACCGACATCGTCGACAAGGAGATGTACACCTTCAGCGACCACAAGGGGCGATCGCTGACCCTGCGCCCCGAGGGCACCGCCCCGGTGCTGCGCGCGGTGCTGGGCGCGCACCTCGATCAACGGGTCCGCCCGGTGCGGGTGCGTTACGCCATGGCGATGTTCCGCTACGACCGTCCTCAGGACCTCCGGCGTCGCCAGTTCCACCAGGTCGGGGTGGAGTGCATCGGCGAGCGAGACCCGTGCTACGACGCCGAGGTCATCGAGCTGGCCTGGCGATTCATGACGGAGCTGCGCATCGAGGGTGTCGTCCTGCAGATCAACAGCCTGGGCGACCGGGACGACCGTCTCCGCTACCGTGACGCGCTCCGCGCTTACTACACGCCACTTCGCGACTCGCTGTGCGCCGACTGCCGGCGCCGTCTCGACGTCAATCCCCTGCGCCTGCTCGATTGCAAGAAGGACATCCAGTACGTCGAGGACGCGCCTCTGCTGGGAGACCACCTCAGCGAGCTCAGCCGCGCGTACTTCGCGGCCGTCACCGCGTACCTGGACGGAGCCGGCGTGCCCCACACCCGCAACCAGCGCCTGGTGCGCGGCCTCGACTACTACGCGGACACCGCGTTCGAGTTCTGGCACACATCGCTCGCGGGTGCCCAGAACGCGCTCGGAGGGGGCGGCCGCTACGACGGCCTGGCCGAGGAGCTGGGATTTCCGCCGACGCCCGGCGTGGGATATGCGCTCGGAGTCGAGCGGCTGCTCCGCATCGCCACCGACCAGGGCGTGGCGCCGCCGCCCCAGCCGCAGGCGCAGCTGGTGATCTGCACAGTGGGGCCGGACGCAGCCGAGCGCGCGCGCGGACTGGCCCGGGAGCTGCGCCAGCGCACCTCGGTGATCACCGACCTCACCGACCGCAAGCTCGACAAGAAGCTGCGCGACGCCGGCAGGCTCGGGGCGCTGCTGGTCCTGATCGTCGGTCTCGACGGCGGGCTGGTGCTGCGCAACCTTCAGAAACGCGTGCAGCAGACGATCGACGACGAGAGCGCCCTCGACGCGGTGGCCCAGGAGCTGCGAGCCGCGCTGCAGGAGCCGGCCGGTTGAGCACCCAGCGGACGCCCTGCGGAGCTCCGCGGGTCGCCGACGCCGGCGCCGTCATGACTGTCTACGGATGGGTGGACCGCCGTCGCGATCATGGTGGGCTGATCTTTCTCGACCTCCGCGACCACAGTGGCGTGCTCCAGGTGGTCATCAACCCCGAGGCAGCGCCGCCCGCCCACGCCGCGACCCAGGGCGTGCGGCTCGAGTATGTGATGCGCGTCCGCGGCGCCCTGCGCCCTCGGGAGGAGCACAACGTCAACCCCCGTCTCGCCACCGGTGAGGTGGAGCTGCATGCGGACGAGTGCGAAGTGCTGTCGGTGGCCAGGACGCCGCCGTTCCCGGTCAACGAGGAGGCGGATGTCGACGAGTCGCTGCGTCTGCGCCACCGCTATCTCGACTTGCGGCGCCCCCGCCTGCAGGGCAACCTCCGAGCCCGGGCCACGTTCATCGCGCACCTGCGCAGCGTGATGGGGGAGATGGGCTTCATGGAGATCGAGACTCCGATGATGATCCGGGCCACACCCGAGGGGGCGCGGGACTACCTGGTGCCCAGCCGCCTCCAGCACGGCAGCTTCTACGCGCTGCCCCAGTCACCGCAGCTCTACAAGCAGCTCTGCATGGTCGCGGGTCTCGACCGCTACTTCCAGATCGCACGCTGCATGCGTGATGAGGACCTCCGCGCCGACCGCCAGCCGGAGTTCACCCAGCTGGACCTCGAGATGTCGTTCGTCGACGAGGAGGATGTCTTCGCGGTTCTCGAGCGGGCCATCTCCTCAGCATGGTCGGCGAGCGGATTTCGCGGGACGATCGTCACGCCATTCCCGCGCCTCAGCTGGCGCGAGGCCATGGACCGCTACGGGGTCGACAAGCCGGACGTGCGCTTCGGCGTCGAGCTGCGCGACCTCACCGAAACGGTCCGTTCCAGCGGCTTTCGCGTCTTCGCCGACGCCGTCTCCGCCGGCGGAGTGGTCAAGGGCATCGCCGTCCCCGGCGGAGGCGACCTCACCCGGGGCGACATCGAGGGACGGCTCACCGACGTGGTGCGCACCTTCAAGGCGCGCGGGCTGGCGTACCTGTGGCGCCGTGACCACGGCTGGGAGGGGGGCATCGCCAAGTTCTTCAGCCCCCACGAGCTCGAGGCCATCGGCAGCCGCACCGGCGCGGATGTCGGTGACGCCGTGCTGATGGTGGCCGACCGGCCTGCGGTGGTGGCCGCGGCCCTGGGAGCGCTGCGCTCCCACCTCGCCAGGGAGCGGTCGCTCGCCGATCCCGACCGGCTGGCGATGGTCTGGGTGACCGAATTTCCCATGTTCGAGCTCGATGAGCAGACGGGTGCGGTGACACCTCTGCACCATCCCTTCACCATGCTCCACCGCGACGACATCGACCTGCTCGAAAGCGATCCCCTGCGCGTCCGGTCTCGTGCCTACGACATCGTGCTCAACGGCCGCGAGATCGGCAGCGGCAGCATCCGGATCACCGACCCCGTGGTGCAGGAGCGCGTGTTCGCCGCCATGGGGATCGACGCCGAGGCGGCGCAGCGCAAGTTCGGCTTTCTCCTTGAGGCGTTCGAGTACGGTGTTCCGCCCCACGGCGGGTTCGCCGCCGGGGTCGAGCGGCTGGTCATGGAGGGGCTCGGCGAGGACAACATCCGCGACGTCATCGCCTTCCCCAAGAACCAGCAGGCACAGGAGCCCATGACCGGGGCGCCCGCACCCGTGGAGGAGGCCCAGCTCGCCGAACTCGGCCTGGCTCTGCGCGCCGCTCCCGGGGCGCCGCGCGGCGAGGGTTGAATCGGGGGACGGTGCGGTAGGATCGTCGTCGGCACCCGGCTGGTCGCAGCCATCCATACGCGGCTGGACCAACATCAAACGCATCGGGAACCTCATATTCGTCCGCTCAACCCCGGGCCTCCGCACGGTGCGCGTGGATGGGGAAAGGCGTCGTGCGGGATCCCACCTGGTTACTCGGGCTCAGCCCGGGACGGCGTGGCCGCCGGGTGCTAGTCGTTCCGACCACCCCGTCGAGGCCGGCTCTCCACCGGCTCGCTTAGGCTGGGCCGGTGAGCCCCGGCATCGTCCTCGCCGTCCTGATCGTGGCCATCGCGGCCCAGCTCACCCGCCTCCTGGTGCCGCGTCGCGGCAACTACCTGGTGGCCCTGGTCTGCGCGGCGCTGGGCTTGCTGGCGGCCGAGCTGGTGGCTCTGAGCGGGCACGGCGGCCCCGTGCTGGGAACCGTCCACCCGGCGGCGGACGTGGTCGGGATCGGGCTCGCCGAGGCGGTCGGCCTGGCTCTCACCGCCCCGCGACGGCTGGGTGGTCGATAATCCCGCCACCGCCCACCTGGAGCATCGCCCTGCGTTTTCCCTTCGGCCGTTCGGGTCTCATCGCCGCCGCCACCGTGGCGGGAGTGATCGTCTACTGGCGCGCCGGCGAGCGCCAGCGCTCACAGCAGCGGGCCGATGAGATCGATCTGGCCGTCGCCCAGGGCCGGGATGCTGCCGAAGCGGCGTTGGGGGGCCCCGAGGTGGACAGGCGACCGTTTGACCAACGCTGACAGGGGGTACTTCTCAACCAGGATGACACGGACCACATCTGAGCTCCGTCTGCCGGCCGACCCGGCGTACATCGTCGTCGCCAAGCGGGCCGCCTCGGCATTTGCCGCGGTGGCGGGCTTCGACGTCGAAGCGGTGCACGACCTGACCATCGCCGTCGCCCAGGCGTGCGAGAACGCCATCGCCTGCGCCCTGCGGGTGGGTGGCGTGGGCGCCGGTCAGATCCGCCTGGCGTTCACCGTCGAGGGAACGCGCCTCGAGGTGCAGGTGCACAGCAGCTGTGCCCGCGAGGTGGTCGCCAGGGCGGCTGCGGTGAGGGCGCAGGCAGTAGCCCAGGCGGTCGAGCGGGAGCGCGAGGAGGTGGCCGCCGCCACCGATCTGGCGCTGCGGCTCATGGGGCTGTTCGTCGACGACCACAGTTACAGGGTCGACGAGCGCACCGGTGGTCTGCGCGTCCGGCTGACGAAGTACAAAGCTTCGTGAGCCCCGTGCCCCGTGACGACGGGGCGGCGAGCACCGAGAGAGCGCGAACCATCCCCAAGCCGGCGCCGAGCGTGCGCCGCGACGCGGTGCGCCGCCTCCTCCGGACCTATGCCGAGACCCGCGATCCGGCGGTTCGCGACCAGCTGGTGGACCTGAACTCGGATCTGGTCCACTACATCGCTCGGCGCTTCGCCAACCGGGGCGAGCCGCTCGAGGACATCGAACAGGTGGGCTTCCTGGGCCTGATCCATGCCATCGAGCGCTTCGATCCCTCTCTGGAGAACGAGTTCAGCACGTTCGCCACCCCGACGATCATGGGTGAGATCCGCCGGTATTTCCGCGATCGGTCCTGGGCGGTACGGGTGCCGCGGCGGCTCCAGGAGAACCTGCTCCGGGTCAATGCGGCCGCCCAGCAGCTGACCGGCGAGCTGGGTCGGGCGCCGAGCATCAGCGAGATCGGCGAGCGCCTCGGGCTCGAGCCGGAGGACGTGCTGGCCGCGCTCGAGGTGTCCCCGGCCCAGCACACCGTGTCTCTGGAGGCGGCCCCGGCGGGGCGGACGGACGAGGCCCTCACCCTCGGCGAGCGGCTCGGCTCCGAGGACAGCAACCTGGATCGCGTCGAGATGCGCTCCCTCCTCGAGCAGGCCATGGCGCACCTCAATCCGCGCGAGCGCGAGATCATGGCGCTGCGCTTCGTCGAGGAGCTCCCCCAGACAGAGGTCGCCAAGCGCCTGGGGATCTCCCAGATGCACGTGTCGCGACTGCAGCGGGCAGCCGTCGACCATCTTCGCCGCGAGATGGGGGACGGCGCCGCGGTTTGAGCTCGCGCGGCGGGCGCTACGCCGGTGACCGGCTACAATTGCGCCGATTCCCCCACATCATCGGCTCGCGCCCGCGGGCCCCACACATGGGACGGGCGTTTGCGCACCCACGAGATCCGGGAACGCTTTCTCCGCTACTTCGAAGACCACGGACACCATCGTCTGGCGAGCGCATCGCTGATCACCCACGACGATCCGTCCCTGCTCTTCAACGTGGCCGGGATGGTCCCGCTCAAGCCCTACATCACCGGAGAGGTGGAGCCTCCCTCGCCGCTCCTGGTCTCCTGCCAGAAATGTTTCCGGGGGCAGGGCCTGCTCGACGACATCGCCGAGGTCGGCGATGACACCCATCACACCTTCTTCGAGATGCTCGGCAACTGGTCGATCGGCGGCTACTTCAAGAAGGAGGCGATCGGCCTCGCCTGGGACCTGCTCACCGCTGGCTACGGACTCGACCCCAAGCGCCTGCGCCCGAGCGTCTTTCCCGACGACACCGAATCCGAGCGCCTCTGGCAGGCGGTCATCGGGGTTGGTCCAGAGGGCATCTCGCGGATGCCGGACAACTGGTGGGAGGCGGGACCGACCGGGCCGTGCGGGTACGACAGCGAGATCCACTGGGATTGGGGCGCCCCCTGCTCCTGCGGCCGCGAGGACTGCCTGCCCGAGGACGAGTGTGGCGGCAACCGCTGGGTGGAGCTCTGGAACCTCGTCTTCATGGAGTTCAACCAGGACCAGGCGGGCAACCGCAATCCACTGCCCAAGAAGACGGTCGACACCGGCATGGGCCTCGACCGTCTCGCCGCGGTGGTGCAGGGAGTCCGCAGCGACTACGAGACGGACCACTTCGCCGGCATCGTCTCCTCGTTCGCCAGCCGGGCGGACGCCGCGCCCGAGACCCCAGGGCGCACCCCCAGCCTGCACGTCCTCGCCGACCACACCCGGGCGGCCACCTTCCTCATCGCTGACGGCGTCCTCCCCGGGAACGAGGCGCGCGGCTACGTGCTCCGCCGGGTGATCCGTAGAGCCGCCATACACGGACGCCGCATCGGGCTGTCAGGAGGCCTGGCCCCGTCCGTGGCGGCCGTGGTCGACGCCATGGGCGAGGCCTACCCTGAGATCGTCGAGAACCGCCAGCTCGTCGAGCGCACCCTCGAGGCGGAGGAGGCCGGGTTCGCCCGCACGCTCGACGCGGGCGCCGATCGCCTCACCGCCCTGCTCGACTCCGGAGCCGGAACCATCGCCGGCGAGGAGGCGTTCCGGCTCCATGACACCTATGGTCTGCCCATCGAGATGACTGTGGAGATGGCCCGCGAGCGAGGCGTCGCCGTCGACCGCGCCGGATTCGACGCCGCCATGGCCGAGCAGCGGGCGCGGAGCAAGGCGGCACGCGTGCCGATCGGATTCGACGCAGCGCCGCAGCTGCCCAGCACCGTGTTCGTGGGTTACGACGTGCTGGAGAGCCCGGCGACCGTGCTGCGCATCGGCGGCGCCGACTCCCGCGACCTTCTCCCCGCCGGTGCCGAGGACGGCGTGATCCTCGACACCAGCCCCTTCTACGCCGAGGCGGGCGGCCAGGTGGGGGACACCGGCGACCTGGTCTTCGACGGCGGCAGGGCGCGAGTCCTGGACACCACCTACGCCGGCGGCGCTCGCATCCACAGCGTGCGCGTGGAGCAGGGCACGCTGGCCCGCGGCTCCGAGGTGCGGGCGGTGGTCGACGGCCAGCGCCGCGCCCAGGTGGCCCGACATCACAGCGCCACCCACTTCCTCAACCAGGCTCTGCGCGAGGTGCTGGGCGGCGCCATCGTGCAACGCGGGTCTCTGGTGGGTCCCGACCACGCCACCTTCGACTTCTCCTTTGCGCGCGCGCTGAGCCCGGCGGAGCTGCACGACATCGAGGCGCGTGTCAACCAGCACATCCGTGCCAACCCGCCGCGTGCCGTCGACGTCATGACACTTCCCGAGGCCAAGGCCAGCGGGGCCATCGCCCTCATCGACGAGAGGTACGGCGAGCAGGTCCGGGTGGTCGACTTCGGCGGCTGGTCGCGCGAGCTCTGCGGTGGAACCCACGTCGGCCGCGCCGGTGACATGGGGGCCGCCATGATCGTGGCGGAGAGCAGCATCGGCCAGGGCGTGCGGCGCATCGAGATGGTCGTCGGCGAGTCCGCCGAGCAGCGCTGGCGGGAGACAGGCGACGTGCTCCAGCAGACCGCGCGCGGCCTCAAGGCTCGCCCGGTCGAGGTCCCGGAGCGCGTCTCCGCCCTGCAGGAGCAGCTTCGTGCCACGCGACGAGAGCTCGAGCGGGCGAGGCGTGCCAGGCCGCTCACGGCCGGTGTGGCCGGACAGGGCAGCCTGCTCACCGACATCGCAGTCGAGCAACTCGGCGGCCTCAGGTACGCCCAGCTCCCTGTCGATGGGGACGGTGACGCCGTCATCGAGGCCACCGACCGCATCTACGCGGAGACGCTCGGCGGTGACGGCGTCGCGGTGGTGGTCGGCACCGCCAGCTTCGCCATCAAGGTGGGCGCCGCGGCACGGGAGCGCGGCGTCGACGCCGGCGCGCTCGCCGCCAGCGCGGCCCAGCTGATGGGGGGCCGGGGCGGTGGTCGTCCGGACTTCGGCCGAGGCGGGATCAAGGACCCGGCCACGAGAGAGCACGGGATCGCCGTGATCCGCGAGGCGGTCGGCCGCGCCGGCGGGAGCGGGGCGTGAGCAAGCGCAAGTTCTCGCTGCTGCGCCGCCGCGCCGAGTTCAACACGCACTACACAGTCCTCGACATCGGCACCGAGTTCGTCAAGGCGCTGGTGGTCAAGCGCGAGGAGGACAAGGGTATCGTCATCGGCGCGTCGCGCATCCGCCAGCAGCTCACCGACATGCACGGGGGAGCTGTGGCCGACATCCAGTCGGTGATCGACAATTGCGATCGCGCCCTCACCGAGGCCGAGGACATGTGCGAGATCGTCCCCGGCCAGGCGGTCATGGGCATCGCCGGTGAGCAGGTGCGGGGCTTCAGCACCACCATGACCATGCCGCGCCCCCAGCCCCAGGCACGGATCACCCAGGCCGACCTCGCCGCGGCGCTGCAGGCGGTCCAGCGTCGTGCCCTCAAGGAGGCGGTGCGGCAGATGTCGCACGAGCTCGGGGTCGCCGAGGTCAACGTCAAGCTGGTGCACAGCACCATCACCTCGGTGCGCATCGACGGGTACGCGGTCAGCAATCCCGTCGACTTCCAGGGCAACGTCGTCGACATCACCGTCTTCAACACCTTCGCCCCGCTGCACCACATCGGGGCCCTGCAGACGATCGCCCAGGAGCTCGACCTCGAGGTGGTGGCGACCGTCGCCGAACCCTACGCGCTGGCGCGCGGCTGCAACACCGACGACATCGAGGAGCGCGGCGCCGTCTTCATCGATGTCGGCGGCGGCACCACCGACGTCGCCCTGGTGCGCAACGGGGGCATCGAGGCGACGCGAATGTTCGCCCTCGGCGGGCGGTCGTTCACCAAGCGGCTGGCCGGCGAGCTGCAGATCTCCATGGGCGAGGCGGAGCGGTACAAGCTCTCCCACGGGCAGGGCCGCCTCGCCGCCGAGCAGCGCGCGCTGGCCCGGCAGGCTCTGACCCCGACGGCCGAAGTGCTCGCCCAGGGGGTTGCGCTGACGCTCGAGGAGCTGGCCGGCGGAGAGGCGCTGCCCGCCAGCATCTACCTGGCGGGAGGCGGGGCCGCGCTGCCGGAGGTGGCCGAACAGCTCAGCGCCCTGGACTGGGCGGACGCCCTCCCCATGGCTCATCCGCCCTCGGTGCGCGTCCTCGGCCCCGAGGATGTCCACCGTGTGTTCGACAGCACCGGCCTGCTCGTGGGCAGCCAGGACGTCACGCCGATGGGACTGGCGCACCACGCCATCTCCCTGGAGGACGAGGCCGATCAGCCACTCGGAGGGCTCATGCGCCGGGTCCTCAAGACGATGAAGGTCTAGGCGTGCCCCAGGTCATCTACACCGAGCCCAGCGACGAGATCGTCGATCTGGTCGACAAGGTCCGCAAGTCGGCGGAGTCGGACGTGGCCCTGGTCCTCGGCGCCGGCACCATGGGCCTGCAGACCCCCCTCAACGTCCGGCTGCTCCGCCAGCTGGGGACCCAGGCGGGCAAGCGGGTGTCGGTGATCAGCGGCGATCCCCACATCCAGGGTCTCTCACGCGTCGGCGGGCTGCCCACCTACGCCTCGGTGCCCGCGTTCGAGCGCGGTATCCAGACGGTGCGGCCCCACTCCGACGAGGGCGCCCCGGTGGCCGGTGCCGCCGCAGCGTTCGCGGGAGCGGGAGCGGGAGCCGGGGCGGCAGGCGTGGGGCCATTCGGGTCGCCCCCCCCGCCGCCCCCGCCGCCGCGCGCGACCGGGGCAGGCACCTCTGCCGGCGGCGCCGCCAACCGCCTGGCCGGGCGTCGCCGTCCTCTCTACTTCATCGCTGCCGGCCTGGCCGTGCTCGGGATCCTCCTCTTCCTGGTGGTGGCACCCTCGGCGAAGGTGACGATCACGCTGGCGGGAACTCCGCTCAGCGCCAACCCCACCATCCAGGGCAGCACCGACCCCGGCAGCGCCGGCCAGCCGGACCACATCGTCACCACGGTGGTGACCAGCGACCAGTCGGCGCAGTTCACCGCCACCCCGACGGGGAAGCAGCCCGTGCCGGCGGCGGCGGCGACAGCGACCATCGTGTTCTCCACCACGATCCCCATCGGCGCCCAGTTCACGGTGACCAAAGGGAGCGAGTTCGACACCCAGGACAACCCCCCGATCCGGTTCTACGCCACCCAGGACACTCCGGTGTGCGTCGGACCCAACGGCACCCCTCCGTCGAACTGCCCGCCGGGCGCGGGCAGCTCCGTCGCGGTGGCGGACGGGACGCCCGAGGCCAAGGGAAACGTCGCCGCCAACACGATCACCAAATGGCCGCAGGATCCGTGTCCCGCCCCGCCCAATCCACCGTTCCCCGGATGCACGGCCGGCGAGCTCACCGAGACCAATCCCGCCGCCGCCACCGGCGGAGCGGACGCCAAGACCAACACGGTCGCCAGCCAGACCGACCTGAGCGGCTGGACCGCCCAGGCCACCCAGAGCCAGCAGGCGCTGACCACCCAGGCCAACCAGGACATGCAGACCAAGGCCGCCGGCAAGGTGATGGCCAAGGACCCGGGGGGCAATGGCGTCAGCGTGGCCTGCACCGTCACCCCCCCGCTGCCGGCGGTCAACGCCGTCGTCGCGACCGCGCAGATCACCGTCGCCTGCCACGGCAAGGCTGCCACCTACAACCCCGGGGACGTCGAAACCGTCGTCGCGGCCGATCTCCAGAAGCAGGTCGCCCAGGGCGACACCCTGGCGACCAGCGCGATCAACTGCACCAAGCCGTCGGTGACCCAGGCGGCCGACGACGGCACCGTGGTGCTGAGCGTGCAGTGCACCAGCTTCTCACGCGAGTCGATCGACGTCACGGCGCTCAAGGGTCAGCTCACCGGGCACAGCCCTGGTGACGCCAAGAACATCATCGAGCACCGTCTCAATCGGGTCCAGAGCGTGGTCGTGAAGCAATCGCCCATCCCGTTCTTCTGGCTGCCGTTCTTCTCCAGCAGGATCGAGATCGACGAGGCCTTCGTGACCCAGGCGGGCCCGTGACCACGCCCGCCCTGGGTGTCGACGTGGGCACGGTGCGTGTGGGCCTGGCCGGCAGCGACGAGACGGGAAGCCTGGCGACACCGCTGCGGACCGTGCCGCGACGCCCCGTCGCCCGCCTCTGGCGCGAGCTCAAAGAGGTCGTCGACGAGCGGCTCCCGGAGCGCATCGTGGTGGGCCTGCCGCGCCGCCTCGACGGCAGCGAGGGCGAGTCCGCGGCCGACGCCCGCCTGGTCGCCGACCAGCTTCACGTCCGCACCGGCCTGCCGGTGGAGATGTGGGACGAGCGTTTCACCACCGCCGCGGCAGAGCGCAGCCTGATCGCCGCCGGGCGCCGCCGCGCCGAGCGCCGCCGGTCCGTCGACGCCGTCGCCGCCAGCCTGCTCCTGCAGAGCTGGCTCGACGCCCGCGCCATCGCAAGCATGCCCCGGTGAGACGGGGGCGGCGTCGACGCTCCGGCGTCATCTTCGCGATCGTCGGCGTCGTCATGGTGGTGCTCGTCCTCGCCGGCGCCACGCTCGTCTACGGACGCGCTCAGCTCGATCCTCCGTCGAGTGGCGCGGGCTCGCCGGTCACCATCACGGTGCGCGACGGCGAATCGATGGACACCCTGGTCAGCGACCTCGCCTCCCACGGCCTGGTGCGCAGCACATTCTGGTTCGGCTGGTATGCGCGGCTCCAGGGCCTGGGCGCCAAGCTGGTGGCCGGCAACTTCGTGCTCGACAACGCCATGAGCGCCAGCTTCATCGTGCAACGCCTGGAGGGGCCACCCCAGGTCAACACCCACCACGTCCTGCTCACCGAAGGGCTGACCGCCGGTCAGATGGCCACCAGGATCGCCGCCGCGGGCCTGGGCATCACCGCTGATCAGTACCTCGCCGAGGTGCGCAGCGGAAGCTTCAACGAGCCCTTCCTGGCGGCCCGCCCCCCGGGCGCCTCCCTGGAGGGTTTCCTGTTCCCCGACACCTACGACATCCCTGATCATTCCACGGCCCACGACGTGGTGCAGATGCAGCTCGCCGACTTCGCCAACAAGGCGATGCCCATGCTCCGGGGCCTGAGCCCCCAGCAGCTGTACTCCACGCTGACGGTGGCGTCGATCGCGGAGCGCGAGGCCAAGTTCGACACAGATCGCCCGCTGGTCGCCGGCGTGGTCGACAACCGGCTTCGCGCCGGTCAGCTCCTGCAGCTGGACTCCACCGTGATCTACGGCCTGGGCATCAGCGGTGGCACGCTCACCGCTCAGCAGCTGGCGACGGACACGCCGTACAACAGCTACATCCACCCCGGTCTGCCACCCACGCCGATCTCCAACCCGGGCGCCAGCAGCATCAGCGCTGCCGCCCACCCGGCGACCACCCCCGACTACTTCTTCATCTCTGACTGCAGCGGCCACAACCACTACAGCGTCACCGAGCAGCAGCACGAGCAGCAGATCGCGCAGTACCTCGGCAAGCCGTGCGGTTCATGAGGTGGACGACGCCCTCTCTCTCTGCCTGATCGGCCAGGGCATCGACTCGTCGCCGAGCCGCGCCATGCAGGAGGCCGCGCTGCGGGCCCGGGGGCTGCGCGGCAGCTACGAGATCCTCAACGTCGGCGCGGAGCAGCTCCCCGGCGTGCTCCGCGACCTCCGGGCGGGGCGCTGGCGTGGTGCCAACGTCACCACTCCCTACAAGTTCGCGCTGGCCGCGGCCTGCGACCAGCTGGCCGGCGACGCCATCTGTACCGGCGCCGTCAACACCATCACGGTGAGCGCCGACGGCGGACTGCTCGGCGACAACACGGACGCGCTCGGTTTCGAGATGGCTCTGAGCGCGCGCAGCCTCTGGCCGGTTCCCGAGAGCCGGGCGCTGGTGTTCGGCGCCGGCGGAGCGAGCGCGGCTGTGGTGCTCGCCCTCACCCGGGTGCCGGCGCAGCGCACCACCGTGGTGGGGCGCCGCATCAACGCGGTGCGCTCGCTCACCGACCGGCTGGCGAGCGGTGGCGTCGAGGGCGACATCGCCATCGGGCTCTGGGACAACGACTATCTGGAGCGGCTTGTGGCCGGCGCTGACATCGTCGTCAACGCCACCTCGGCGGGCCTCGCCGACCTGCCCTTCTCTCCCGCGCAGCTCCAGGCGTCGTGTACGGTCGCGGACGTGCGCTACCGCCCCCGCCCCGTCGACCTGGTGGCGGCGTCCGGGGCGGTGGGCCTGCGTGGCTGCGACGGCGCCGGCATGCTCCTCCACCAGGGGATGCTCAGCTTCCAGCGCTGGACCGGTCAGCGAGCGCCGTACGCGGAGGCGCGGCGCGCCCTGGCCGAGGCGCTGGGACCGTGAGCGCGATCGCCGCCGTCGCCGCCGCGCCGGTGGGCGCCGCGGTGGGCCTCGCCGCGGGCTGGCTGTCGACCGTGCTCGAGCGCGTCGAGGGGCTCGAGGCCGAGGATCGTGAGGACCGCGAGGCGTACGAGCGGGAGCTGGCCGAGGCCACGACGGCGGCTGCCGAGGCAGGCGGGCCGCCGGTGGCAGCCGAGTCGTGGCCGGAGGAGCGCTACGGGTGGACCTGGCTGGAACGGGTGTTGTGTCCTCTGCTCGGAGCCATCGGATTCGCAGCCTTCGCGTCTCACGACCCCTTCGGCTCCGGGCTGATCATCCACCTCGTCTGGGTGGCGGTCTTCGTACAGATCGTCGGATTCGATCTCAAGCACCGGCTCATCCTCAACCGGGTCACCTACCCGGCGCTGGTGCTGGCGGTGGTCCTCTCCCTGGTATCGCCCGGGCTCACCATCGAGATGGCTCTGGTCGGGGGCGTCGCCATCGGCGGCTTCTTCCTGATCATGAACGTGGTGTCGCGCGGGGGCATCGGACTCGGTGATGCCAAGCTGGGCGCCTTGGTGGGGACGGTCTGTGGGATCGGGTTCGATCTCAACCACCTCGCCGCCCTGTACGCCGTGATCTACGGCATCTTCCTGGGCGGGCTGGTGGCCCTGGTGCTCCTGGTCCTGCGCCTGCGCGGTCTCAAGGACCCCATCCCCTTCGGGCCCTTCCTCTGCATCGGGGCCACCCTGATCCTCTTCCGTGGTCTCTGAGGCGCACCGTCGGGAGGCGGAATTCCGGGGCCCTCCTAGAATCGGCGCATGCTGAGATTCCTGACGGCGGGTGAATCGCACGGGCCGCAGCTGACTGTGATCGTGGACGGGATCCCGGCCGGTCTGCAGCTCGACGCCGCCCGCGACCTCGACCCGGACCTGCGCCGCCGCCAGGGCGGCCACGGACGCGGCAAGCGGCAGCAGATCGAGACCGACCGGGCCACCATCAGCGCCGGGGTGCGCGGAGGACGCACCCTGGGCTCCCCGATCGCCCTCACCGTCGTCAACCGAGACTGGGACAACTGGCAGGGTCCCATGCAGATCGACGCCGAGGGTTTCACCAAGAAGGCGGTCACCCGCGTCCGTCCCGGCCACGCCGATCTGGCGGGCATGCTCAAGTACGACCTCGACGACGCTCGCGACGTCCTGGAGCGCGCCTCGGCGCGAGAGACGGCGGCACGCGTCGCCGCCGGCGCTGTCGCCAGGGCCCTGCTCGCCGCCATCGGCACGTCGGTCAGCTCGCGTGTGGTGCGGATCGGTGACGTCGTCGCCGAGCCGGGCGCGGACGGGGAGGATGTGGAGGGATCGCCGGTGCGCTGCGCCGATCCCGTGGCGGGGGCGCGCATGGTCGAGGCCATCGATGCGGCGCGCGCTGCGGGCGACACGCTCGGCGGCACCGCTGTCATCGCCGGCCACCACGTTGTGGCCGGCCTTGGCACGTACGCGCAATGGGACAGGCGCCTCGACGGCCGCATCGCACAGGCCATGTGCAGCATCCCCTCGGTCAAGGGAGTCGAGCTCGGCGATGCGCTCGCCGCCGCCGCCAGCCCCGGGTCGGCCGTTCACGACCGGCCCGCGTACACGCCGGAGCGTGGCTTCCATCACCTCAGCAACCGCCAGGGAGGCCTCTCGGGGGGCGTCAGCAACGGCGAGGACATCTGGACACGGGTGCACTTCAAACCGATCTCGACGCTGCTCTCGCCGCTGCGCAGCGTCGACGTCCACACCGGCGAGGAGACCAACGCCCACTACGAACGCAGCGACATCTGCGTGGTGCCGGCGGGAGCGGTGGTGGCAGAGGCCATGCTCGCCCTGGTCCTCGCCGAGGCCGTGCTCGAGAAGTTCGGTGGCGATTCCATCGGCGAGCTCTGTCGCAACCTCGATGCCTACAGGGCCACGCTGGGTCGGTTGCGGTGAGCGGCATCGGCCACGTCGTCCTCGTCGGCCTGCCCGGCAGCGGCAAGAGCACGGTTGCGCCGCTGCTGGCGGCGCGGCTGGGACGCGGGTGGGTCGACATCGACGCCGACGTCGAGAACCGTCTGGGGATGAGCGTCGCTCGAGTCTTCTCCGACCTCGGCGAGGCCCGGTTTCGCGCCGAGGAACGGCGAGCCGCGGAACAGGCGATGGCGTCGCCGGAGCCGCTGGTGATCGCCGCCGGCGGCGGCCTCATCGCCCAGCACGGTGCCGTCGACACTCTGGAGCGGCACGCCACCGTGATCTGCCTCGACGCGCCCGATGCGGAGCTGACCACCAGGCTGGGGGCGGACGGACATGGGCGTCCCCTGCTGGCCGGCTCACCATTGGAGACGCTGCGCCACCTGCGCGCCGCTCGCAGCGGTGCGCACGCCCGCGCTCACATGCACATCCGAACCGATCAGCAGACGCCCGCCGCCGTGGCCGAGAGGGTGGCCGCGTCATTGCGCGGAGCGGTGCGCGTGGCGACCGGCCGTGCCTACCTGGTGCGAGTCGGCGGCGGGGTGCTCGAGGCCATCGCCGAGCAGATCCCGTCGCCGGCGCGGCGGGTGGTGTTGATCGCCGACGAGGCGGTGGCCCGCCTTGCCGAGACGCTTGCGGAGCGGCTCCGCCGCCACCATGTCGCGGCCACGGTCTTCGCGATCGGCGGCGGCGAGGACGCCAAGCGGTGGAGCGTTGCCGGCAGCCTGCTGGAACGGTGCAGCGACGCGGGCCTCGAGCGCGACGACTGTCTCGTGGCGGTGGGCGGCGGCAGCGTCGGCGACGTCGCCGGGCTGGTCGCAGCCACCTACCTGCGCGGCATCGCCTGGGTGGTGGTCCCCACCACCCTGCTGGCCATGGTCGACAGCGCCGTCGGGGGCAAGACTGCCGTCAACCTGCGCCGCGGCAAGAATCTCGCCGGTGTGTTCTGGCAGCCGCGCGCCGTGCTCTGCGACCCCGCCGTCCTCGGACCGCTCGGTGACCGCAGCTTCCGCTCCGCCTTCGCCGAGATCGTCAAATCGTCTATGGTCGGCGGCGGCGAGCTGGCCGAGCTGGTCGAGCGCAGCCTCGAGCCGGCGCTCGGCCGCGACCGCGACGCTCTCGCCGAGCTGGTGCGCGCATGCTGCGAGCTCAAGGCGGGCGTGGTGGCGGGCGACGAGCGCGAATCAGGCCGGCGGGCGATTCTCAACTATGGACACACGGTGGGTCATGCGGTGGAGGCACTGACGGGGCTGGGCAGCGGGCTCGACCATGGTGAGGCGGTGGCCTTCGGGATGCGTGTGGCGGGTGCGCTCAGCGTCGTCGAATCGGGATGTCCAGCCACCGACATCGCCCGCCAGGACGAGCTCCTGGACCGGTGCGGCCTCAGCCAGCGGCCCCGGCTGCTGGCTGACGACGTCGCGGGCCAGCTGGGGGCCGACAAGAAGGCGCGAGACGGGGTGGCACGGTGGGTGCTGCTGCGCCGCCGGGGCGACCCGGTCACCGGCGTCGTGGTCGAACCCGGCGCCGTCCTGCAGGCTCTGTCGGAGGCGCTGGCGGCATGAGGATCCTGGTGCTCAACGGGCCCAATCTCGGCACCATCGGGCGTCGTGAGCCGGAGGTCTACGGGCGGACGACGCTCGCCGAGATTCACGACAGGCTGCGCCGCGAGGCGGACGCCCTCGAGGTCGATCTGCGCTGGGAGCTGAGCAACCACGAGGGCGCGCTCATCGATCTCATCGAGGAGGAGAACGGGCAGGCCGACGCCATCGTCATCAATCCCGGCGGCCTGGCCCACACCAGCGTGGTCCTCGCCGACGCCCTGCGCGGGTTCGGGGGACCTGTCGTCGAGGTGCACCTCAGCAACATTCTCAGCCGCGAGGAGTACCGTCGTACCTCGCACGTGGCGGCGGCGGCGAGCGCGGTCATCACCGGCGCCGGCCCCGACGGCTATGTGATGGCGCTGCAGACCGCCGTCCGGCTGGCCGGGCCGGACACAACGGAGACCTCCCCATGATCAGCGCGGGCGACCTGAGAGCGGGAACCACGGTGGAGCACCAGGGTGAGCTCCTCCAGGTGCTCGAGTTCGCCCACAACAAGCAGGGGCGGGGCACCGCCATCGTCCGCGCCAAGTTCAAGAACCTGCAGACGGGAGCCGTCACCGAGGAGACGTTCCGGCCCGAGGAGAAGTTCGGCCGCGCCCGTATCGAACGGAGCGAGGCGCAGTACCTCTATCAGGACGGCGACGACTACGTGGTCATGGACACCGCCACCTACGACCAGTTCCCGCTCACGCCCTCTCAGCTCGGCGAGGCGCGCCAGTACCTCAAGGAGAACGACAACCTCTTCCTGCTCACCTATGACGGCAAGGTGCTGGGCATCGATCTACCCACGTCGGTCGAGCTGACGGTGGCGCAGACCGACCCGGGATTCAAGGGTGACACCGCCAACGCGGCCTTCAAACCGGCGACGGTGGAGACCGGCCTGGTCGTGGACGTCCCCCTCTTCGTCAACGAGGGAGAGCGCATCCGGGTCGACACGCGCACCGGAAGGTACGTGGAGCGGGTGTCGTGACCGAGGCAGCATCCACCATGGAGATCGGCGGCGGCGGCGGCGACGGGCGTGACGGCCTGGGCGTCACCAGGGTCGCCAACGACGTGGTGGCCTGGATCGCGGCGCTGACCGCGCTGCAGGTCGACGGTGTCCACGCCATGTACCGGCCGGGCGGGCAGTCCATCGAACGCATCCTTCGCCGCCGCGTGGCTCATCGCGGGGCGCGCGTCGAGCTTCGTGACGACGGCCTGCTCATCGACCTCTGGATCGTCATGGAAGCGGGTGCCAATGTGGCCGCGGTGGGAGCGCAGGTGCAGCGCGCCGTGGGCGACGCCATCCGCCGCATGCTCGGGCTCCCCCTGGCCGCCGTCAACGTGTTCGTCAGCGAGGTGGTCTTCTCGTGACCACCCCGGGCGGCGGCGGGCGCCGGCGACGCGGCCGTGAGCTCGCCCTGCGAGTGCTCTTCGAGCTGGAGGGAACCGACAAGGACGCGAGCACGTCGCTGGCCTATCAGGCGGAGGAGGTCGGTGCCACCGCCGACGTCCGCGCGTTCGCGCAGCGCCTCGTGCTCGGCTGCCTGGAGAACCGGGAGCGCATCGACGCGGCGGTGACCGCGGCCAGCCGCTGGTCGCTCGCCGACGTCGGCAAGGTGGAGCGCGCCGTCCTCCGGCTCGGCACCTGCGAGCTGCTGGAGAGCGACGGCACCCCGGTCGCGGTGATCGTCGACGAATCGCTGGAGCTGGCTCGCGCCTACGCCGGCGACGACGCCGTGAACTATGTCAACGGCGTCCTCGGACAGATCGCGCGGGAGCGGGTGTGAGCGGGCGCGGTCCCTACACCGTGACCGAGCTGACGGCGCTGGTCGGCAACGCCCTGGCAGCCCAACCGGACCTGGAGGATGTCCTCGTGGAGGGGGAGATCAGCAACCTCACCCGGCCCGCCTCCGGTCACCTCTACTTCACCCTCAAGGACGGCTCCTCGGCGCTGGGGTCGGTCTGCTTTCGGACCAATGCTCTGCGCGTCCCTTTTGCGCCCGAGAACGGCATGACCGTGGTCGCCCATGGGCAGGTGACCGTGTACGCGCTGCAGGGGCGTTACCAGCTCATCGTCGACCGTCTGGAGCCGAGCGGGGTGGGGGCGCTGGCGCTCGCCGTGGAGCAGCGCAAACGAGCTCTCCTCGCGGAGGGTCTCTTCGACGAGCGTCTCAAGAGGCCTCTGCCGCTCCTCCCGGCACGCGTCGCCGTGGTGACATCGCGCACCGGGGCGGCGCTGCACGACGTCATCACAGTGATGAGCCGCCGCGCTCCGTGTGTCGAGGTGGTGTTCTCCTCAGCGACAGTGCAGGGGGAGGGAGCGGCCGAGACCATCGTCGCCGCGCTGCGCCGCGCCGGACGCGCCCGCGGCGTCGAGGTCGTCCTCCTGGTTCGCGGCGGGGGGTCGCTAGAGGACCTCATGGCGTTCAACGACGAGGCGGTGGCGCGGGCCATCCGCGCCTGCCCGGTGCCCGTGGTCTCCGGCGTCGGCCACGAGACCGACATCACCATCGCCGACCTCGCCGCCGACCACCGCGCCGCCACACCGTCGGCGGCGGCGGAGACGGCGGTTCCCAGTTGTGGACAGCTTCGCGGGGAACTCGCGACCCGCGAGCGCCGCCTTCGCGAGGCGCTGCGGGGCGAGCTGGCCCACAAGCGCGAGGGCGCGCAGAGCAGGTTGCGCCGCCTCGACCAGCTCTCCCCGGCCCTGCGCCTCTCCCGGATGCGCCAGGATGTGGCCGCACGGGAGGTCCGCCTTCGGGGCGCGCTCCTCGCCGGCGTCAGCGGCAGGCAGCGTCACCTCGAGCGCCTCCGGGGCTCGCTGGCGGTGCACTCGCCGCTGCGCTCGCTGCCTCTGCAGCGCGAGCGGCTGGCCGGCCGAGCCACCCGCCTCGACGGAGAGGTGGCGCGCGCCATCAACGGGCGCCGCCGCCACCTCGAGGGCCTGCGCGGCCGGCTCGACGCCCTCTCGCCGCTGCGCGTCATCGATCGCGGCTACTCGATCACCGTCGACGCCGCCAGCGGCGGCGTCATCACCAGCGCCGCGGAGGTCGCCCCCGGAGCCGTGCTGCGCACCCGCCTGGCCAGCGGCAGCCTGGTCAGCCGGGTCCTGCCCGACGGCGTGGCGGTTGGGGCGGATCGCGAACGAATGTACGATGATCAGCCGGGACAGCGAGCCAGCAACGGGGACGACCATGGCTGACGACCTCACCACCATGAGCTACGAGGCGGCCCTCGCCGAGCTCGACCTGATCATCGCCCGCCTGGAGCGGGGCGACGTCGAGCTGGAGGCCGCGATCAGCGCGTACGAGCGCGGCGCCGCTCTCACCCGGCACTGCGCCCAGCTGCTCGACCGAACCGAGCAGAAGATCAGCCAGCTGGTGGTGCGTGCGGCGGGGGAGGTGGAGAGGCCCTTCCAACCTCCCACGGGCCGTTCTGAGCAGGCGCCGGCAGCCCTCGCTGAGGGAGCCCGCACCGCCGAGCAGCAGCTCTTCGGCGAGGCCGCGCCGGCAGCCATCCCGCACGGCCGCCCCGTCGACCCCGACGACATCCCCTTTTGAGCGCACATACGCTGATCTGTGTAGGATGAGCGGCGTGGCCACCCTGTCGCGGTCCCGACTCGACGATCTGCTCGTGGAGCGCGGCCTGGCCGACACCCGCCGGCGGGCCCAGGCGCTGATCGCCGCCGGCCTGGTGGAGGTGGACGGGGTGACGGCGGACAGCGCCGCGCTCGCCGTCGCCAGCGCCGCCCAGGTGCGGCTAACCGATCGGGATCACCCCTGGGCCGGACGGGGAGGGCTGAAGCTCGACTCCGCCCTCGATCACTTCGGGGTGGAGTGCTCGGGCCGGGTCTGCCTCGACGCCGGCGCCAGCACCGGGGGGTTCACCGACGTCCTCCTGCGCCGCGGCGCGACCCTCGTCTATGCCGTCGACGTGGGTCGCGGCCAGCTCGACCCGCGGCTCGCCGCGGACCCGCGTGTCCGCGTCATGGATCGCACCAACGTGCGCACCCTGGCGGCGCTGGAGGGACCGTCGCCCTCGCTGGTCACGCTCGACCTCTCGTTCATCTCGCTGCGCGCGGTGCTCCCCAACCTGGCGCTGCTGGCTCCCGGCGCCGAGGTGGTGGCCCTCTTCAAACCTCAGTTCGAGGCTCCCCGAGGCGGGGTCGCCCGCGGCGGAGTGGTCCGCGATCCGGAGGTGACCGCCGCGGCGCTGGCCGCGTTCCGGGATTGGGCCGCCGCCACCATGGCGGTGGTCGTGGACGATGCCGTCCCGGCCGGTGTGCGCGGCACCAAGGGCAACCAGGAATGGCTGGTCCACCTCCGCCTCCCCGAGGCCACCGCGTGACCCGCGAGATCGGGTTCCTGCTCCATCCCGGCGAGCAGCACGCCGCCGAAGCCGCCGCCGTCCGAGCCCGGGAGCTCGGCTTCGGGGTCTGGATCGAGGTCCGCGAGCCTGAGGCGGTCCTGGCCGAGCACGCCGGTGCCACCGAGCTGCTGGTCACCATCGGGGGCGACGGCACCTTCCTCTACGGCGCCCGCCTGGCGGCGCCGCGCGGGATCCCCGTGCTCGGTGTCAATCGCGGCCGTCTCGGCTTCCTCACCGACGTCGAGGTGGCCGACCTGCCCCGCGCGCTCGAGGCCTTCGCGGCGGGCCGCTACCACACCCAGCGCCGCTCGATGCTCGAGGCCACCGTGCCCGGCGACGGCGACAACCCTCCCTGGCAGACTCTGGCCCTCAACGAGGTGGCGGTGAAGTCGAGCGGGGTCGCCGTGGCCCGGATCCGCGTCGAGCAGGACGGCGAGCTGCTCGGCGACTTCGACGCCGACGGTGTGGTGGTCGCCACCGCCACCGGCTCCACGGCGTACGCGCTCAGCGCCGGCGGGCCGCCCATCGATCCCCGGGTTCGGGCCATCGTGGTGGTGCCGCTGGCGCCCCACGCGGTGATCACCAGGGCGATCGTCCTGCCTGAGGTGGTCACCCTGCGCGTCACCGTCGAGCGCGGCCGGGTCAACGTCGCCGCCGACGGCATCTCGGAGATCCGGCTCCGCCATGCCGCGGCGATGATCATCCGGCCGGGGCCGGAGCTGGCCTTCGTGCGCTTCGACGATTCGCCGTCCTTCCTGCGTCGCCTCCGCGAGAAGGTCCGCTTCGGGCTGCCCCTCAAGGGCCTGGAGCGGCCGGACCTGCTCCGCCCCAGCGACTCTGACGAGGCTCCGCCGGTGATCGAGGCCTGGCGGTGAGCCTGGTCGAGGTCCGCATCCGCGACCTCGCCGTCTTCGAGGAGGCGGTGGTGCCCTTCGGGGAGGGATTCACCGCCCTCACGGGCGAGACCGGAGCGGGCAAATCGGTGTGCATCACGGCCCTGCGCCTCGCCCTCGGCGGGCGGGCCGATGGCGACCCCATCCGCTCCGGCGCCGTCGCCGCCCGGGTCAGCGCCGTCTTCGACCACCTGCCGCCCTCCCTGCACCCCCGTCTCAGCGACATCGGGGTGCCGCCCGACGAGCTGACCACCCTGTCCCGCGAGATCACCCGGGTGGGGCGGGGCTCGTGCCGGATCAACGGGGCGCTGGTGTCCCAGGCGGTCCTCCGCGAGGTCGGGGAGGCCCTGGCCGAGATCACCCTCCAGGGTGCCAGCCAGCGTCTGCTGGAACGCGGCCGGCAGCGGGATCTCCTCGACCTGGCGGCCTCAGCCCTCGATCTCCGCGACCAGGTCCGCCAAGGGGTGGGATCCTGGCGCTCCGCGCAGGCCTCCCTCGAGGACGTGCGCCGCCGCCAGGCGGCGGGGACCGCGGAGGTGGACGCGGCGCGGCAGACGGTCGCCGACCTCAGCGCGTTGGCCCTGGTTCCCGGCGAGGACGACCACCTGGCTGCGGAGCGGCTGCGGCTGCGCAACGCGGCCGCTCTGCTGGCTGCATCGGAAGCGCTGCGCCGTGCCGCCGCCGGGGACGAGGAGTCGTCCGGCGCGGCCGATCTCCTGGCCGGAGCCCTGGACGCGTCGCTGGCCCTCGAGGGGGTGGACCCGGCCCTCGACACGCTGGCCGGGGAGGCGGCTGCCCTGGTCGACCGGCTCCGTGAGCTGGGCGCATCGGCCCGGGGCCACGCCGGCGGCATCGGCCTCGACCAGGCCCGGCTCGCCGAGGTCGAGGAGCGCCTCGACATGCTCTCCCGGGTACGCCGCCGTCACGGCTCCATCGAGCAGGCTGCCGAGGCGCTGGAAGCGGCGCGCCAGCTCCTCGCTGCCGGCGAGGACGGCGGCGCCCGCCTGGGCGCGGCGGAGGCGGAGGTGGCGGCTGCTCGCGATCGCGCCGGGGAGCTCGCCGTCCAGCTCTCCGAGCGGCGGCGCCAGGCGGCTCGCCGGCTGGAGCGCGAGGTGGAGAGCGCCCTCCGGCTCCTCGAGCTGCCCCACGCCCGGCTCCGCATCGCCCTCGAGCGCCGCGCCGACCCCGCCGGCGTCGAGGTCGGCGGCGCCCTGGTCCGGTGCGGGCCGGGCGGCATCGATGAGGTGGAGATCCGCCTCAGCACCAACCGCGGCACCGCGCCGGCGCCGCTCGATCAGGGTCCCTCCGGGGGCGAGCTGTCCCGCCTGGTGCTGGCGCTGTCGGCCTGCGTCACCGAGACCGGATCGCCCCTTCTGGTGCTCGATGAGGTGGATTCGGGCATCGGTGGGGAGACGGCGGCGCGCGTCGGCGACCTGCTCGCCGCAGCGGGCGAGCAGCGCCAGGTGGTGGCGGTGACCCACCGAGCCGAGATCGCCTCGCGGGCCGCGCGCCACCTGGTGGTGCGCAAGCGGGACAACGGACGAGGCAGCGTCGCGGCCATCGAGCCCGTCGACGCGGAGGGCCGCGTCGAGGAGATCGCCCGGCTGATGTCGGGGCTGGTCACCGACGCCGCCCGAGCACGCGCCGTGGAGCTGCGTGGGGAGGCGATCGCCACGGTGGCGGCCGGGTCCGGGCACCCCGCCCGCCGCCCGCGACGCGCGATCCGCTGATGGATCGACCGCGCTCGGATGCCTACCATGCGGGGCAGATGACCGAGGAGCGAGGCGGGGCACAGTCCCAGGCGACCGACGTGGGGTCCGACGACCCCGGGGTGCGCTTTCCCGTCGACGTCGAGGGTTTCAGCGGCGGCCTCGAGCAGCTGGTGGTCAGGGCCCAGCGCGGGGAGGTGGACCTCGACAGCATCGCCGTGGCCGAGATCACCGGCGCCTTTCGAGCCCGGGTCGACGCCTCGGGTGACCAGGTGGACCTCCAGGAGATGGCGGATTTCCTCTCCCTGGCGGCCCGGTTGGTGGCGCTCAAGGCGGCGCGTCTCAACCCCGTGGAGACCGCCGGGCTCGAGGACTCCGACGAGAGCGAGGTCGACGATGCCGGACGCCGCCTCACCGAATACCGGCTCTTCAAGGCGGCCGCGGACGCGCTGCTCGCCGAGGCGGCGGAGGAGGGGGCGCGCAGCTTCCTCGGCCTGGTGGCGCCCGACGTGATCCCCGTGGAGCGGCTGAGGATCGCCCCCGAGCGCCTGGCGGCGGCGTTCCGCGACGTCCTGACCCGGCTCAGCGAGGCGGAGCCTCTGCCGCTCGAGGCGGTCACGTTCTCGGTGGAGGAGAAGATCGAGGAGCTGCGCCGGCGTCTCCAGGGAGGCGGCCTGGCCTTCGAGGAGCTCTTCGCGGCGGTGGCGACCCGGCTCGAGGCGGTCGCGTGCTTCCTGGCCCTCCTCGAGCTGCTGCGCCGTGGCGAGGCCATCGTGGAACAGGACGAGCCCTACGGACCGATCTCGGTGCGCGCCAGTGGCTGAGCCGGAGCTCGACGGCCAGACCGAGGAGGAGGATGAAATCCTCGAGCTCGCTCTCGATGTCTTCGGGCGCGCGGTCGTCCCCGAGGGGATCGCCGGTGCCGAGCCCGAGGATCTGGCCACCGCGCTCGAGGCGGTCTGCTTCTCGCTGAACCGACCGGTCACCCTCTCCGAGGTCGCCGCCATCCTGGGCCGCTCCGCGACCGCGGTGTCGTCCGCCGCCGATGCACTGGCCGGCCAGCTCCGCAGCCGCGGCCTCATGCTCCAGCGCCACGGCGACGAGCTCCAGCTGGTGACCCGCCCGCAGACGGCGTGGGCGGTGCATCGCGCTCTGCAGCCCGAGCGCCCCACCCGGCTGAGCCGCCCCGCCCTTGAGACCCTGGCCATCGTGGCCTACCGCCAGCCATTGACGCGCGCCGGCATCGAGTCGATCCGCGGGGTCAACTGCGAGGCGGTGCTCGACAGCCTGGAACGCCGAGGGCTGATCGCCGAGGTGGACCGTCAGGACACACCCGGCCGTCCCCGCCTGTTCGGGACCACGCTGCGGTTCCTGCAGATCGTCGGCCTGGAGCGCATCGACGACCTGCCCCCGCTCGGCGAGGCGGCCGCGGTCGACGCCCTCAGAAGCACCGGGGGAGCGGCACCGGCTGCGGCGGACTCGGGGTGAGCTCCGCCGTCGACGGGGGCGGTGAGCGGCTCAATCGATTCCTCGCCCGCCGCGGCGTGGCCTCACGTCGCACCGCCGACGAGCTCATCTCCACCGGACGGGTGCGCCTCAACGGGAGGACCGCCCGGCTCGGCGACAGGGTGGACAGCGGGAGTGATTCGGTGGAGGTGGACGGGGGGCCGATCAGCGCTCGGCTGCCCACCGCTGTGACCGTGGCCCTCAACAAGCCGGTCGGTGTGGTCACCACCATGCGGGATCCGCGTGGCCGCCCCACGGTGCGCGACCTGGTGACGCCGCTCCCCGGTCTGGTGCCCATCGGCCGGCTCGACGCGGACAGCCGTGGACTGCTGCTGCTCAGCACCGACGGTGAGCTCGCCCATCGCATCGCCCATCCCCGGCACGGCGTTCACAAGACCTATCGAGTCATCCCCACCGCGCCCCTGTCCGACAGCCAGGTCACCGAGATGCTCGGCGGCGTGCTCCTCGACGACGGGCCCGCCAGGGCCCTCGAGGTGCGTCGCGTCGGCCGCGCTGCCGTCGACGTGGTCATGGGTGAGGGGCGCAAGCGCCTGGTGCGCCGGCTCTTCGCCGCGGTGGGGAGCGGCGTGGTCGATCTCTGCCGCACCGAGGTCGGACCGATCACGCTCGGCGACCTCGCCGAGGGCGCCAGTCGCAGCCTCGACGCTTCCGAGGTGGAGAGCCTGCACGCGGCGGTGCGCCCCGCCCTCGGCGGCGCGCCATGAGCGGGCGCCGCATCGTCACCGTCGATGGCACCGCCGGCAGCGGCAAGTCGACGTTGGGGCGAGCGCTGGCGCTGGAGTTCGCGCTCCCCCTCATCGACACCGGGCTCTTCTACCGCGGCATGATGGTCGCCGCGGTGCGGGCGGGGGTCGATGGCCGCGACGCCGACGCTCTCGCGCGCCTCGCCCAGGCGACCGTGATCGACGTGCCCACCGATCCGGACTCGCACGACGGCGGTGTCGCCGTCGACGGCGTCCCCGCCGGGGCGATGCTGCGCGATCCTCGGCATGCGCCGCTGCTGGCGGCCATCTCCAGCAACTCCGCGGTGCGCGCCGCCGTCCTCGATCCCCAGCGAGCGCTCGCCGTCGACGGGGCGGTGGCGGTGGGCCGCGACTGCGGCACGGTGGTCTTTCCCCACGCTGCGGTCAAGTTCTACCTCCAGGCACCCGAGTCCGTGCGGCAGCAGCGACGCCTGGATCAGCTGCGTGCCGGAGGCTCGCTCGCCGATGACCGCATGCTGCGCGCCGAGGTCGGCGATCGAGACCGCGCCGACACCGACCGCACCGAGTCCCCGCTGCGGCCGGCGGAGGACGCCCACCTCATCGACACCGCAGCGATGGACGTCGCCGCCATGGTCGCGCACGCGCTGCGCATCTGTCGCGACGCCGGCTTCGCCCCACCATCGAGGGAGTGATGTACTGGTTGCTCCGCGGCATCATGCGCCTGCTCGTGGCCTCGATCCTCGGCGACCTCGTCCACGTGGACGGCCTCGACCAGGTCCCCCGCCGTGGCGGCGCCCTGCTGGTGGGCAATCATGTCGGCGCCATCGACCCACCGCTGACCGGGGCGCTGGTGCCGCGCCTTGACGTGTACTACCTCGCCAAGAGCGAGCCCTTCTCGCGGACCTGGGTGCGCTGGCTCTTCCGCGGCTTCCACGCCTTCCCGGTGGTGCGGGGCAGCGCCGACAGGGCCGCGCTGCGCCACACGCTCGAGCTGCTCCACGCCGGCCACATCGTGCTCGTCTACCCCGAGGGGTCCCGCTCGCCGGACGCGCGGCTGCGCGAGCCCCAGGCAGGTGTCGGTTTTCTCGCCCGCCATGGGGGCGTTCCGGTCATCCCGGTGGCGGTGTGGGGCACGGAGCGGGTGCTGCCGCGAGGCACCACCCGGATCCACCGTGCGGCGGTGCACGTCCACTACGGCCCGCCGGTGACCCTGCCCCCCGGCGGTGCCACGGCGCACGGCGACAACCGCGCTGTGGCCGCGACCATCATGGCAGCCATCGCCGAGATGCTCCCACCGCGTCATCGCGCCGCCGCGGACAGAGACGCAGCGGCGAACACCCCAGCCGCGTAGCCGAACGGGCACCGGGGGCGGGGCGTCCCGGCGCCGGACCCTCCCTACAATCGGACGGTGCCCGCTCCGCGTGAATTCGTGGCGTTCGACCTCGAGACCACGGGACTGTCGCCGAAGGCCGATCGGGTCCTGGAGATCGGCGCGGTCCGCCTCGACACCGAGATGCGGCGCATCGGCGAGCTGGAGATCGTCGTCGATCCGGGGGTGCCCATTCCCCTGGCGGTGCAGCGCCTCTGCGGGCTGACCGCGGCCGACATCGTGGGTGCGCCGGCTCCCGCGGAGGGCGTCGCCCAGCTCGCCGACTTCTGCGCGGGCGCCGAGCTGATCGCCCACGGCGCCGGGTTCGACGTCACCTTCTGCGCCGGCCTGGTCCCCGACGCCTTCGCCCATCGCCGGGTTCTCGACACGCTCGAGCTTGCTCGCATCCTGCTGCCCACCGCGGAGTCGCACAGCCTGCCTCTGCTCAGCGCGGCGCTGGGCATCGAACATCGCCGGCCCCACCGCGCCCTCAGCGACGCGTCCGCGACCCACCTGCTCTTCTCGCGGTTGCGCGATGCCGCCGAGGCACTTCCGGCCACCGTGCTCAGCACCATGCGGAGTGTGGCCACCGAGGCCGGCGCCGAGCTCGGCCTCTTCTTCGCGGGCGTGGTCCGCGGCGACGGCGATCCCCGCCGCCGGGCGTGGGCGGGCGCGCAGCCCGGGGCGCCGCCACCGCCGCCGGCCACCGGCCCCCCGCCCGCCGACCTCGTCGGCACGGCCACCGCGATGCTCGGGCCGGCGGGGCCGCTGGGTCGCTCCGATCACGGGTACGAGCTGCGCGAGGCCCAGGTGGAGATGACCCGGGCGGTCGCGCAGACCCTGGAGCGACGCCGCCGCCTCATCGTCGAGGCGGGGACCGGGGTGGGCAAGTCGCTCGCCTACCTCCTGCCCCTGGCCCTGCACGCTCGCAACGGTCGCCGCGCGGTGGTCGCCACCCGCACCGTCACCCTCCAGGAGCAGCTCATGGAACGCGACCTGCCCATGGTCGAGAGCATCCTGGGCAGGCCGGTCCCGGCGGCGCTCCTCAAGGGGCGCAACCATCAGCTCAGCCTGCGGCGCTGGCAGCGGTTCCTGCGCTCGCCGGACATCGGCCCGCACGGGGCTGACCTCGATCGGATCCGGTTCAAGCTCAAGCTGCTGGCCTGGCTGGCCGACACCGAGAGCGGTGACCGCGGGGAGCTGCGGCTCACCTCGACGGACGAGACGCTCTGGCGGCACGTCGAGTCCGACGGTGGCGACTGCCTCGGCGCCGCCTGCGCCAACTGGCAGGACAACCGCTGCTTCATGGTGGCGGCGCGGCGCACCGCGGAGGCCGCGTCGATCGTGGTCACCAACCACGCTCTGCTCCTCGCCGACGCCGGCAGCGGTGGGCAGGCTCTCGGCCCGCACGACGCCCTCGTGGTCGACGAGGCACATCACCTCGAGGCAGCGGCCACCGAGCAGTTCGGGATCAGCCTGCGCGCCTTCGACGTCACCGTGGTCCTGGACCGGCTCGGCCCCGCCGAGGGCGAGCTAGGGGTCGCGCTCGGCGCAGCTCGGGAGGCCACCGTGCGTCTCTTCGGCGACGTCAAGGGGCGGATCGGGGAGATCCTGGGCGCGGACCACTCAGGCAACGCCACCGTGGGACTCACCCCCGAGATCCGAGGGGGACGCGGGCACGCCGTGCTGCTCCGCTCCGCGGAGCTCGCCCTGGAGCGCTGGCGCCACGCCGCCTCACGACTTCGCCAGACCGAGCATGCCGGCTCCCTCCAGCTCGACCTGCTCCCCCAGCCGGAGCGCGCCGACCAGGAGCGGCTGCTGGCCGCGGCGGCCCTCGAGGACCTGGCCGGGGCGGTGGAGCGGGTGCTCCTCCATCCGGCCGACGACCACGTCGCCTGGCTGGCGGTGCGCGCCGAGCAGGGCGAGCTCCACGAGGCGCCCATCGCTGTGGCCGCGACCCTGCGTGACTCGGTCTTCGCCCGCCCCGACACCGTGATCGCCACCTCGGCGACGCTGGCGGTCGGTGGAGACTTCGACTTCACCCGCAGCCGGCTCGGCCTCGAGGGGGCGGACGAGCTCCTGCTCAGCTCCCCCTACGACTTCCTCGAGCAGGCGCTCTGCGTGCTGCCGTCGGATGTGCCCCCCTACGACGATCCCGACCACGATCGCGCCATGGCCAGGCTGATCGGCGACGCCGCCGAGCTTCTCGGGGGCAGCACCCTGGCGCTGTTCACCGGGTACGGCCCGCTGCGACGCGTCCACGCGCTCCTGAGCTCGCGGATGGAGGCGACCGGGATCGCCCTGCTCGGCCAGGGCCTCGACGGCACGCGCCGCCAGATCCTGGCCAGCTTCCTGGCCAACCGTCGCAGCGTCCTGCTCGGCACCAGCAGCTTCTGGGAGGGGATCGACGTCCCCGGTGACGCGCTCCGCTGCGTGGTCATCGCCAAGCTCCCCTTCGCCGTGCCCACCGATCCCCTGGTGCGCGCGCGCACCGCCGCCCTCAGCGACCCCTTCGGCCAGTACGTCCTTCCCCAGGCTGTGCTGCGCCTCCGCCAGGGCTTCGGGCGGCTGATCCGGCGCGGCACCGACCGGGGCGCGGTGGTGCTCTGTGACGAGCGCCTGCGCTCCCGCGAATACGGCGAGCGGTTCCTGGCCGCGCTGCCCCCCTCGGCGCTGGCCTCCGTCGCGGTGGAGGACGTCGGCGAGGCGGTGGCCGGCTTCGTGCTCCACCACCGCGTTCCGGAAGCGACACGGACGAGCCCGTCGCGCCGACAATCGGTGCAGGATCAGCAGATGGACGAGGAGCCCGCATGACCCTGACCGAGGCGCCGCCGGCCCCTGATCCGGCCGCGCCACCCAGCGCGGCGCCCCAGCCGACCACGGTGAGGCCGGCGGGGGGGCACACCGACATCGTGGTCGCGCTCGCCCAGATGGCGCCACGGCTCGGGGACGGCGCCGCCAACCTCGACCGCCACCTCGAGCTCATCGACCAGGCCCGGCAGGGCGGCGCCGCCCTGGTCGTCTTCCCGGAGCTGTCGCTGACGGGCTACTTCCTCAAGGACCTGGTGCCGGACGTGGCCCTGCGCGAGCGCTCCCCCGAGCTGGAGCGGCTCAGCGACGCCAGCCAGGGCATCGACGTGGTCGCGGGCTGCGTCCTGGAGAGCGAGGACGCCCGCTTCCACAACGCCTCGCTCTACCTCTCGAACGGACGCCTGCACCACATCCATCGCAAGGTCTACCTGCCCACCTACGGGCTCTTCGACGAGGCCCGCTACCTGGCCCAGGGGGATCGCTTCCGCACCTTCGCGGCCCCTCTGGCTGCGGCCCATCCCCCCCGGGAGTGGCAGGCGGGCCTGCTCATCTGCGAGGACATGTGGCATCCCACGGCGGCCGCTCTGCTTGCCCGCCAGGGCATCGAGCTGTTCGTCTGTCCGTCGGCGTCGCCGGGTCGCGGGGTGGTCCGCGGTCATGCGCTGGGCACCGCGCGCAGCTACGACGCCATGACCCGTACCTACGCGCAGCTGTTCACCTCGTACCTTCTCTACTGCAACCGCGTCGGCTTCGAGGACGGGGTGGGGTTCTGGGGAGGCTCGCGGGCGGTCGGACCGGACGGGCGCCTGCTCGGCGACCCCGCCGGGAGTGACGAGTGCCTCGTCCTCCACCGCATCGACCTGGCGGCGGTGCGACGCGCCCGCATCGCCAATCCACTGCTTCGGGATGAACGACATGACATCAGTGACGCCGAGACCGAGCGCCTCCGAGCCCGACGCGCTCGCGATTGACAGCGCGGTCGTCCGCGACATCCTGGTGGGCTTCGTGCGCAACGAGGTGCGCAAGGTGGGCTTCGAGCGCGTCGTCATCGGTCTCTCCGGTGGCATCGACTCAGCGCTGAGCGCCGCCATCGCCTGCCTGGCGCTGGGGGCGGAGAACGTGCTGCCCATCCTCATGCCCTACCGCACCTCGTCGTCCGCCTCGGAGGCCGACGCGCGGCTGGTCTGCCAGCACCTGGGGATGAGACCCACCGTGGTCGACATCTCCACCCAGGTCGACGCCTACTTCGAGCGTTTCCCGGAGGCGGACCGAGGCCGGCGCGGCAACAAGATGGCGCGGGAGCGCATGACCGTCCTCTATGACCTGTCCTGGGCCCATCACGCCCTGGTGATCGGAACCACCAACAAGACGGAGCTGCTGCTCGGCTACGGCACCCTGTTCGGCGACATGGCCAGCGCCCTCAACCCGCTCGGTGACCTCTACAAGACCCAGGTGTTCGCCTTGGCGCAGAGCATCGACCTTCCCGGCTCGGTGATCAGCAAGGCTCCCAGCGCCGACCTCTGGGAGGGCCAGTCCGACGAGCAGGAGCTCGGCTTCGGGTACGCCAGCGTCGATTCCCTCCTCCATCACATGGTCGACGAGCGGCGGACGCGCGCCGAGCTGCGTGCTCTGGGATTCGCTGACGCGTTCATCGACGATGTGGGCATGCGCATGCGTGGCAGCCAGTACAAGCGCCGTCCGCCGATCATCGCCAAGCTCTCGGCGCGCACCGTCGATCGCGAGTTCCGCTACCCCCGGGACTGGGGTACTTGAGCACCGGGCGGACGGGAGTCCTCCACGTCGTGGCCACGCCCATCGGCAACCTCGAGGACATCACGCTGCGGGCGCTGCGCGTGCTGCGCGAGTGCGACGCGGTGGTGGCGGAGGACACCCGGCGCACCCGCCGGCTGCTCACCGCGCACGGCCTCGCCCGGGAACTGCTCTCGCTGCCGGCGCATGCCGAGACGCGTCGTGTGCCTGCCCTCGTCGACCGGCTCCTGGCGGGGGAGACGCTGGCGCTCTGCACCGATGCCGGCACGCCGGTGGTCAGTGACCCTGGCGCCATGCTGGTGCGGGCCGCCCGCCAGGCCGGAATCGGCGTGGTGCCCGTCCCCGGCCCCTCCGCGCTCACCGCTGCTCTGGCGGCGAGCGGACTGCGCGGGGACAGGGTGTGCTTCCTGGGTTTTCTGCCGCGAAGCCCCGGCAAGCTGCGCCGCTCCGTGGAGACGGGACTGCTCAGCGATGCCACCGTGGCGTTCTTCGAATCCCCGGTGCGCCTGGCCCGGACCCTGACCCTGATCGCCCCCAGCTGCGGCGAGCGACCGGTGGTGGTTGCCCGCGAATTGACTAAAGTCCACGAGACCTTCCACACCGGCACCGCGGCATCGCTGGCGGAGTCCTTCGCCGCGCATCCGCCACGGGGCGAGTGCACAGTTCTCATCGGAGCCAGCTGAACGTGAGCCGACCTGAGCACTTCTACGTGACCGCGGCAATCGATTACGTCAACGGCGATCCGCACCTCGGTCACGCGTACGAGAAGATCGGCTGCGACGTGCTCGCCCGCCACCGCCGGCTGCGCGGCGCCGACGTCCGCTTCACGGTCGGCAGCGATGAGCACAGCCAGTCCGTCGAGCGCGCCGCCCGCGCCCGCGGAGAGGAGCCCGCAGATTTCACCACCCGCCAGGTGGCGGCATTCACCGCCATGATGCGGGCGTTCGACGTGCAGCCCACCGCCTTTGTGCGCACCAGCAGCGACGCCAATCGCCGGACTGCCGAGACGCTGTGGGGAGCGCTCGCCGACGCCGGGCAGATCTACAAGGATTGGTATCGCGCCTGGTTCTGCCCATCGTGCGAGCAGTTCTACACCGACAAGGAGATCGTCGCCGGGATGTGTCCGGTGCACGGCAGCCCGGTGGAGTGGGTGGAGGAGCAGAACTGGTTCTTCCGCCTCAGCGACTTCGCGGAGCCTCTTCTCGATCTCTACGAACGCCGTCCGGAGTTCCTGGTCCCGGCATCGCGTCGCAACGAGATGCTCAACGTGATCCGCGGCGGGCTCACCGACATCAGCATCTCGCGCGGATTCTCCCGATGGGGCATCCCGGTTCCCGGGGACAGCTCCCAGGTGATCTGGGTGTGGCTGGACGCGCTCCCGGCGTACATGACAGGGGTCGGGTACCCCGACGGAGAGGAGTTCGCGCGCTTCTGGCCGGCCGACGTCCACGTCATCGGCAAGGACATCACGCGGTTCCACGCCATCACCTGGCCGGCCATCCTCATGGCGGCGGACCTGCCCCTGCCCCGCACGGTGCACGCCCATGGCTTCATCACCCTCGCGGGCGAGAAGATGAGCAAGAGCCGCGGCATCTTCGTCGAGCCCATGCAGCTGGTCGACCAGTTCGGCAGCGACGCGGTGCGCTGGGTGCTGCTCAGCGAGATCCCGTTCGACCGTGACGGCGATTTCTCGATCGCCAACCTCGTCGACCGCTACAACGCCGACCTCGCCAACGACTACGGCAACCTGGTGTCGCGAACCACCAAGATGGTGCAGCGCTACTTCGGTGGGGTGGTGCCCGAGATGGCCGCGCGCCTGCCCATCGACGACGAGCTGCGCGAGACCGCGGCGCGCATCGTCCCTGTCTACGACGCCGCCCTCGACCGGCTCGAGTTCAGCGAGGGGCTGGCAGCGGCCCGTCAGCTGGTCGGCAGGGCCAACAAGTACATCGAGGAGACGGCCCCCTGGGTGCTCCACCGCGAGGGCGACGCGCGCCTCGGGACGGTGTGCGCCGAGCTTCTCGAGGCGGTTCGAGTGTCGACCATGCTCCTCCATCCGGTGATCCCGCGCGCCACGGCGCGCGTGGCGGAGGAGATGGGGCTGGACCTGTCCGGCGACCTCACCGGCGAGCTGGGCTCCTGGCCGCGGCTGGTCGCGGGCGCCGCCATCAGGGTGGGGGAGATCCTCTTCCCCCGGATCGACCGCGAGGCCGTGCTCGCCTCCGAATGAGCGACACGGCACAGCTCTCGCCTCTGGTCGACAGCCACTGCCATCTCGTCCTCCTTCAGGAACGCGGCCTCCTCGAAGCGGCGCTGGAGAGCGCAGACGAGGCGGGGGTGGAGCAGATGGTCACCGTCGGCCTCAACGTCGAGGACTCGGATCGCAACCGGCTCCTCGCCGAGACGCACCACAACGTCTGGTTCACGGTGGGCTGGCATCCTCATGAGCCCCGGGCTCCCGACAGCGCGCAGCTGAGCGCGCTCGGGGAGCTGCTCGATCATCCCCGGGCCGTGGCGGTGGGCGAGATCGGCATCGACCTCTACTTTCGTCCCGGCTACCACGACACGCCTCTCGATGTTCAGGAGCGCGCCATCCACAGCATGCTCGACCTCGCCGCCGGCCACCGCAAACCGGTGGTCGTCCACGACCGCGACGCCCACGCGGAGGTGCTCTCCGCGCTACGCCGCCACCCCGATGTGGGCGGAGTGATGCACTGCTTCAGCGGTGACGCGGGGTTCGCCCGGCGCTGCATCGCCGCCGGGTTCATGATCTCGTTCTCGGGGATCATCACCT
Source organism: Candidatus Dormiibacterota bacterium (assembly GCA_035552595.1). Classification (GTDB taxonomy): domain Bacteria; phylum Chloroflexota; class Dormibacteria; order Aeolococcales; family Aeolococcaceae; genus Aeolococcus. Next base: position 31,461 of record DASZKZ010000032.1, on the reverse strand, counting down.
TCCCGCGCAGCGAGCCTCAGCAGGACGCGGTTCGCGCCGTCGGCTCCGGCGACTACGTGGTCGAGACGGATTCGCCCTTCCTGGCGCCGGTTCCGCATCGCGGCCGGCCCAACCTCCCCGGGTACGTGGCCGCCACGGCGGCGGCGGTGGCTGCGCTCCGCTGTGCCGACCCGGAGCTGGTGCGAGCGCAGTCCACCGCCAGCGCGCGCCGTCTCTTCGGCCTGCCGGGGCCAGAGATGTGACCGAGCATCGGGCGCCGCCTCGGGCCGACCTCTGCGACCCCGAGACGCTGTACGCCGTGGCGCGCCGGGTGGGCCTGGTGGCCAACCGGGATCTGGGGCAGAACTTCCTGGTCGACAGGGCCGTCCTCGACGACATCGTCAGCGCGCTCGAGCCCACCGCGGACGACCAGGTGTTCGAGATCGGGCCTGGGATCGGCACTCTGACGGGCGAGCTCGCGAGACGGGTCAGGCGGGTGATCGCGCTCGACATCGACGAACGCTGCGTGGCGGCGACCCGGATCACGCAGCGCGACCGGGACAACGTCGAGGTGGTGCACGGTGACGCGCTGCGCGTCGACCCCTCGAGCCTCGGGCTGGCGGAGGGCTGGCTGGCCGCCGGCAACATCCCGTACAGCATCACCACGCCGCTGCTCAGCCGTCTCTTCGAGCTTGCGGTCCCCCCGCAGCGCGCCGTGTTCATGGTCCAGCGCGAGGTGGCGGCGAGGCTCGCCGCCGCCCCGGGAGCGTGGAGCCTGGCCACCGTTGCGGTGCGCAGCGTGGCCACGGTCGAACGGGTGCGCGACGTGGCGCCCTCGAGCTTCGATCCCCCCCCCGCCGTGCACTCCAGCGTGGTGCGCCTCCGTCCCGCGCGGCAGCTGGACGCTCCCGCGCGGCAGGCGGCCCTCGATGTCGCCCGCCTCGCCTTTCAGATGCGCCGCAAGACGCTCCGCCACGGCATCACCCATGCGGCCGGCGGGGAGGAGCGCCGCGGCATGGCCTGGCTGGCGGCCGCGGGCATCGACCCCGGCCGTCGTCCCGGCACCCTGGATGTCGCCGAGTGGCACAGGGTCGCCGAGGCGGCCCGTACCCTTGACGGACAGCCGTGAACGAACCGAGGACCGCGTTCCCGCCCGACGACGAGATCGCGCCGCCCGCCTCCCGGCGCCAGCTCCACCAGGTGCGTCCGGCGGTGCCCCCGCTGCAGGACGGCCGGCAGGGCTTTGGCGCGGTCCTGGCGCACCGCGACTTTCGCCTGCTCTGGCTGGCCCAGGCGGCCAGCCAGCTGGCCGACAAGTTCCTCATGTTCACGCTGCTCATCGTGGTCTTCGACCTCAGTCACAAGGCCTCGATCCAGTCGGCGCTGATGATCGCGTACACGCTGCCCTCGGTCTTTCTGAGCGCGCCGGCGGGCGTGTACGCGGATCGCCATGACAAGCGCACGCTGATGATCGCGACCAACGCCATCCGCGGCGGGCTGATCCTGCTCATCCCCCTCGTCGAGGTGCTCCCCGTGGTCGGCGACCAGGCGTGGCCGCTGATCGTCATCACGTTCCTGTTCAGCTCGATCGGACAGCTCTTCGCCCCCGCGGAGGCGGCGAGCATCCCCTCCCTGGTCAGGCGTGACCAGATCATGGGAGCGACCTCGATGTTCATGACCACGGTGATCGTCACCCTGGTCATCGGCGTACCCGCGGCGACGCTGGCCATCCGCCTGGTCGGGGAGCGCGCTCCCTTCTACATCGCCACGGCGCTCTTCGCGCTGGCCGCCGTGGCCATCTGGCGCATTGCCACCCCTCTGCGGGTGCGCACCGTTCCTGAGCGCGCCGCCAGCCTGGGCCGCGAGCTCCGCGAGGGCATCCGCCTGATCGCCGGCAACGCGGCGATCCGCCTTGGCCTCTACCAGCTCGCTGTGGCCCTCATCGTCGTCTTCACCGTGTTCGCGCTGGGCCCGGTGTTCATGGTGCGTGAGCTGCATCGTTCCGATCAGGACACCTACCTGGTGCTGATCCCGGCGACCCTGGGCCTGGTGGCGATGGCCGCCGTGCTGGCCCAGCGTGCCGGCAATCACCTCTCCAAGGCCTCCACGCTGGTCGCGGCGCTGGCAGTCGGCGGGGCCTCGCTCGCCGCCATCGGGGCCACGCCGCCGCTTCTCCGCGGCTTCGATGCCGAAGCGGGGGTGATCCCCATCCTGATGGTGCTCAGCGCGATCTTCGGCTGCGCGCTGGGCGCCCTGCTCATCCCGGCGTTCACCATCCTCCAGGAGCGCACCGACGAAGAGAGCCGGGGGCGCATCTTCGGGGGCATCTTCGCCGTCATCAACGCCGCGGTCGCCATCCCACTGCTGGTCGCCGGGGTCATCGCCGACGCGGTGGGGGTCGCCGCCGTTGTGGCCGGACTTGGCGTGATCATCCTGGCCGGCGCCGTCGTCGTCCGGCTCGCCTTCTGGCACCGGCTGGCCGTGCTCGACACCGTGATCACACCGCCCGGCTGAGCGAGGTCGCGAGCTTGCAACGGACCCGTCGCGGATTCGTCATCTTCAGCCGCGACGCATCACCCGGTGCAAAGCTCTCGCCCACCTCAGAAGGGTCGATAGCGGAGATGCGGGAGACGACATGCGGGCCATCGTCACGTGTGAGTGCTGCGGTCATCGCCAGGCGGTGGCACGGCCGATCGCGCGGCCGGAGGCCTTTCACGTCGTCTGCCACGAATGTGAGGGCGTGCTGCGAGTCGAGGTGACCGCGGATGACCTCAGCATCGCGCGGAAGAGCGTGGGCCGGTCGCGCAAGGCTCGCGTCTAGCCCGGATCGGGCTGGGGAGCGGAGAGCGCGGCTGGTATCATCGCGTCGCCGGGGAACCCGCCATCGCCGCGCGTGCGGGCGCATAGCTCAGCTGGTACGAGCGCTGCGTTGACATCGCAGAGGTCATTGGTTCGAATCCAATTGCGCCCACCACCGCCCTTCTGACGTGCCCCGGGCCGGCTCTACGGAGCCACCGGCTGCCCCGGTCCCGCGGGCCGGCCCCGGCGCACGTAGATGAGCAGGCTCCCTGACCGCACCACCGTGAAGTGCTGTTCCACGTACAGGGAGGCAGCGGCGGGCACGGCCCACGCCCCGATCGGGGTGGCGGTGACCACATAGTCGACGTGGTGGACGACAGCGCTCCACACCCGTGATGCCTCCGCGCTGCTGTCGAGGGCAAGCACGGTGCCGCCGGGATCGGCCATGGTCGTGCACCCCCGAGTGGCGGCCACAAACCGATCGGTGGTGACCAGAATCCTCGGTGCGTCGGACACGGCGCAGCCTCCCGGCGGGATGACCGAGTCGACCGCCGCCTGCACATCCGGGGTCGACTGGCCGCGTACGTAGGCGACCTGATCGATGAGCAGGAGCGCCACCGCGCCCGCGGCGATCGCCAGCGAGAGCTTCGGTGAACGAGCGAGGCGGAGCCGTGCCAGCGCAACCGCCAGGAGGATGGACAGGAAGGGGGCGATGACAGCGGCGTAGTGGGTGTAGTACTGCGCCGGCACCAGCTGGGCCGCGGTGAGCGCCGCCACCGAGCCGAGAGCGAACCATTCCAGGGGTGCGGGCCGTCGCCGTGACAGGACAAACGCCCCGGCCACGAGGCCGCACAGAACCATTGCCACGATGATGGCCGCGGTGGTCCCGCCGCCGAACGCGGACGCGCCGGTGATGTCACCGAGCCGGGTGAGCAGCGGCACCCGTCCGCTGGCTGGGATCCGGCCCAGCTGGGTGGCGACCACGTCGCGATACATGGCCGCCGGAGCCACCAGCAGGAACGGGAGCGCAGGGAGCGCGCAACCGGCCACCGCTCCACACGCGAAGGGGAGGGCGCGACGGCGAAGCTGGGGCAGGCACAGCGCCAGCACGATCAGCATGGGGATGAGCGCGGACAGCTTGACGCTCACCGCCAATCCGAACACCGCCCCACCGACGGCCAGACGTCGAGGTGCCGCGAAGCTGTCGCCGTCGAAGACGAGGCAGGCGCCGCCCAGACAGCACAGCTCGAGCACGGGCTCGAGCAGCACGCTGTGGAGTGCGTAGAGCTCCGCCGGGAACAGGGCCATGACGCCGCAGGCGACGAGCGTTGCGGCGGCTCCACGGTGGCGCACCAGACGGCCCACCAGGACCACGCTCAGCACCGCGACAAGCGGCGTGCAGAGACGGAGGATGGCAAGCGCGTCTCTGCTGCCCAGGACCTCGGAGAGAAACGCGAACGGGGTTGCCAGCAGAACGAAGCCCGGAGGTTCGACGTACACGAAGTCGCGGTAGGGAAGAGCCCCGTGGACCAGCCGGATCGAGCCCCCCAGGTACACGGCGATGTCAGCGGTGGCGCCGAACAGAGAGCCGGGGCGGCTCAACTGATACAGGGTGACGCCCGCCGCCATGAGGGCAGAGGCGGCGATGACGGTGGTGGTGTGGTCGCGTGGCACCCTGCGCATGTGAGCTGGTACGAATCTTAAGAATTCTTGATCTGCGGTTTCCTACGCACACCTTGCCCACAGGTCACCCGCGATCGTCACGAGGGGTTGTCCACACTATGCACAGGCCCGGACGGCAGCCTCGAGCTGAGTTGTGCACCGCGGAGCGCGCTGACTCGTCGCTGGAGGCGTTGACAACCGACGAGAGGTCGGCAGACACTGCGGCCCGTGCATGGCGGACGCGACTCCGATGACCCCGCCTCCCAGCGGGTGACGTGCCGCATCTGCATTCGCGGCGGTTGCTCGAATCCGGTGAAGAAGCGGATCGCCAAGTACTGCAGCGTCCGCTGCTGCGCCATCGACCCCGAGCGGCATGCCCGCCTTCGCGTCTCGGCGCAGCGCTCCAGCCGGCGCGTGCTCCCGATGACACGGCAGCTCACACTCGGGCTCAACCTCGCGAACAACCCCGAGGCGGCCATCTCGCGCATCGCCGAGGCCCGCGAGGACGTTCCGCAGGGGATGTCCCGACTCTGCAGTTGACGCACAGCCTGGCGGTGGGGCGGGGAGGCGCCTGACAGCATCTACAATTCGCCGCTATGGCTGAGGACATCGTCGACGACTCCGCCGAGGCGGGTCCGCCCCTGGAGGCTCCCGCCGAGCTGACCCTGGAGATCCTCCGCCACAGCGCAGCACACCTCATGGCCGCCGCCGTGGTCGAGCTCTTTCCCGGTGCCAAATACGACGTCGGCCCGGCCACCGAGGAGGGCTTCTTCTACAACTTCCGCCTCGCCGGCGGCGACCACTTCAGCGAGGAGGACCTGACCACCATCGAGGCCCGGATGCGACAGCTGGCCAAGCGACGCATCCCGTTCGAGCGCGAGGTGATCGCGCGCGAGGCCGCACGGCAGCTGTTCACCGACATCGACCAGCCCTTCAAGGTGGCCCTCATCGACAGGATGGCGGAGGAGGTCGATAGTGTCGGCGTCTATCGCACCGGCGACTTCGTCGACCTCTGCCGCGGCCCGCACGTCCCCCACACCGGTCACCTGCGCGCGCTGCGCCTGCTCCGTGTCGCCGGGGTCTACTGGCGCGGCGACGAGCGCAACGAGCAGCTGCAGCGGGTCTACGGGACCGCCTTCTTCGACCGGGAGCAGCTCGACGCCTTCATCGCCCAGCGTGAGGAGGCCCGCCGCCGCGATCACCGCCGGCTCGGCGCCGAGCTCGACCTCTTCCATGTCTCGGAGCACTCCCCGGGGTCACCCTTCTGGCATCCCAAGGGGATGATCATCTGGAACACGCTCGAGGACCTGCGCCGCGACGAGAACCGCAAGCGGGGGTACGTCGAGGTCAAGACGCCGCTGCTCTTCGATGTCGAGACGTACAAGACATCGGGCCACTACGACAACTACGCCGAGAACATCTTCTTCGTATCGTCACGAGACGAAGGCAGGCAGCTCGCCCTCAAGCCCATGAACTGTCCCGGGCACATGATCCTCTTCGGAACGGGAATGCGCAGCTACCGCGAGCTCCCGATTCGGTACGCGGAGTCGTCCACCCTCCACCGTGACGAGCGCAGCGGCACGCTGCACGGCCTGCTCCGGGTGCGCCACATCACCCAGGATGATGCGCACATCTTCTGCGCCCCCGAGCAGATCCAGGACGAGATCCACGGCATCGTGGACTACGCCAACCACCTCTACGCGATGCTCGGGGTGGAACCGCGTGCGGAGCTCTCGACACGGCCGGAGAAGCGGCTGGGAAGCGAGGCCCAGTGGGACCAGGCGGAGTCCGCGCTGGAGGAGGCGCTCAAGCGCCACGGGATGGACTATGTCATCTCGCCGGGGGAGGGAACCTTCTACGGGCCCAAGATCGACCTGCACATGACCGACTCGATCGGCCGGTCATGGCAGATGGGCACGATCCAGCTCGACTACCAGATGCCTGCTCGGTTCGGTCTGAGCTATGTCGGAGGCGATGGACAGGATCACACCCCGGTGGTGATCCACCGCGCGTTGCTGGGGTCGTTGGAGAGGTTCATCGGCATCCTCACCGAGCATTATGCGGGCCATTTCCCCCTCTGGCTGGCCCCCGTGCAGTGCGAGATCGTGCCGGTGCAGGACGACGCACCCGAGGTGATCCGGTACGTCACCGAGCTGCGCGACTCGATGCGCGGGGCGGGGCTGCGCGCTGAGGTCAACGACAAGCCCGGCGAGCGTATGCAGGCCCGCATCAGGGACGCTGAGCTGCGCAAGGTCCCCTACATCGCGGTGGTCGGGCGCCGCGACGTGGAGCGAGGAGACGGCGTCGTCAACGTGCGCTCCGCCCGGACGGGCACGCAGGAGAACGTGGCCGCCGGGGATCTGGTGACCCGGCTGGTCAGCGAGGCCGCCTCCCGCTCGAACGGCTGAGTGGCACGCGACGGTCGCACACTCGCCCGCGCTGTCGCCGAGCTCTTCCCTGGCGACGACGCGGAGCGGCTGATCGCCGCCGGCGAGGTGCTCGTCGACGGCGTCCCGGTGACCAACCCGCGAAGCCGTCTGCGAGCCCAGGCGCACGTCACCAGGCGACCGGCCACAACCCTGCGCGGATCGCTCAAGCTGCGCGCCGCGATCGATGCCTTCGACGTCGACGTCAGCGGGCGGGTGGCGCTGGACGTGGGGGCGGCGGCGGGCGGCTTCACGACGGTTCTCTTGGAGGCGGGCGCCCGAGTGGTGTACGCGGTCGACGCCGGCCACGGTCAGCTGCTGGGGTCGCTGCGCCAGCATCCACGGGTGGTCAACCTCGAGTCCGTCAACATCGCCGACCTCGACATGGAACGCGTTCCCGAGACCGTCGAGGTGGTCACGATCGACGTCTCGTACCTCAGCGTGCGCGCCGCGGCAGCTCAGCTGACCCGCGTCGCCCTTGCCCCTCGAGCATGCCTGGTGGCTCTCGTCAAGCCGATGTTCGAGCTCCGTGCGGCCGCGGCGCCGACGGACCGCGCCAGCCTCGACGCCGCGCTGGCGGCTGCGGCGTCGGGCGTCACCGCCGCCGGGTGGGTGGTCAGGGGATCGATCGATTCGCCGGTGACCGGCAGCCGTGGCGCCGCGGAGCTGTTCCTCCACGCGGTGCGCCCGTGAGGAAGACGCGCCGCGAGCGTGATATGCTGAGTTGTCGGACGCCACCGTGGCGCCGCAAAGAGGGCCCGTGCGCTGCGGACCCCACCTTCCGGGCTCGCCTTGGAGGTCCAGATCGGCCCAGGCCTGGATAGCGGATCGCTGTCCAGGTTTTTTGTGTTTGGAGGTTTCCACCCATCGCATTTCGAGAGCTGAGGATCAACGAGCAGATCCGCATCCCGCAGGTGCGTCTTTTTGACGACACCACCGACGAAGCGCTCGGCATCGTCCCCGTTGAAACGGCCCGGCAGCTCGCCGTGGAGCGCGGCCTCGACCTGGTCGAGGTGGCCCCGCTGGCTCAGCCTCCGGTCTGCCGGCTCATGGATTACGGGCGGTTCAAGTTCGAAGCGCTGAAGCGGGAGAAGGACAGCCGCAGAGACCACAACGTCGTCCAGCTGAAAGAGCAGAAGCTGCGCCCGAAGATCTCGGATCACGACTTCCGCACCAAGCTGGCCAAGGTCAAGCAGTTCCTGGGAGAGGGTGACAAGGTGAAGCTCACCATCATGTTCCGCGGCCGGGAGATGGTGCACCAGGAATTCGGTCGGAAGCTGCTCGATCGCATGACCGAGGAGCTCAGCGAGCTCGCCATCATCGAACGATCCCCGCTCGTGGAAGGCCGGAACATGATCATGATCCTCAGCCCCACCACCAAGAAGCAGGCCCGCGGGGACCGGCCCCACAGCGATGGCCACCCCGCGCAGGGCAACGGCGCCACCGCGGCGGCCGCGCCGGTCTCGCCGCCCTCTGCGCGCACCGACTCGGAGAGCACCGAACCGAAGCAGACCGGCACCGAGCCGGCGGCGACCGCACCCGCTGCCGCCAAGGCAGCGCCCAGGAGTTCGACAACGACCTCGACCAAGAGCCCGGCCGCGAGTCCCACGAAGAGTGTGACGAAGAGCGCAGCGAAAGCCCCGGCGACGGCGTCAGTCAAGAGCCCGGCGAAGCGCTCCGCCGCCACCACGAGGGCCGCCGCCGAGCCGGCGTCCACCGATACCACGACACCAGCCGCTGACACGCGGGGAGGAGCCAATGCCAAAGATTCGGACGCATAAAGCAACCCAGAAGCGTTTTCGTATCACCAGCACAGGCAAGGTGATGCGCCGCAAGGCGTTCAAGTCGCACATGCTCGAACACAAGAGCAGCAAGCGCAAGCGGGTCATGAACAAGCAACACCGGGTGTCGCCGGCAGACGTGAAGACCGTCCGCCGCCTGGCGCCATACCTGTAGGCCGGAGGAGGCACCATGGCGAGAGTCAAGAGGGGCGTGACAGCACGTGCCCGCCACAAGAAGATCCTCGAGCTGGCGGAGGGCATGCAGGGGGACCGGCGGCTGCTCTTCAAGGCCGCCAACGAGGCGGTCATGCACTCGCTCGCCTACCAATACCGTGATCGCAAGCTGCGCAAGGGCGACATGCGGGCGCTCTGGATCACGCGCATCAACGCGGCGGCGCGCCAGAACGGTCTCGCCTACAGCCAGTTCATGCACGGCCTCAAGAACGCCGGGCTCGATATCAACCGCAAGATGCTTGCCGACCTGGCGGTCGAGGACTCGGCATCCTTCACCCAGCTCGTCGAGGTGGCCCGAGGCGCTCTGACGTCGGCGTGACCAGCCAGCGTGGAGCGCCACCGCCAGGTTCCGACGGCGGCCCGGGAGGCACCGACGTGCATGCCGTCGCGGCCGCCGCCCTGGATGAGATCACGGCGGCGCCCGATGCCACTGCCCTCGACGGGCTGAGGGCGCGCTACCTGGGACGTGGAGACGGCCTGCTGACGGTGTTCCGCAAGCAGATCGGCGCCATCGCCGACGCCGAGGGGCGGCGCGTCATGGGCCAGGTGGTCAACGCCGTCGTGGCGCGGGTGGACGAGGCGATCGAGGAGCGCCGGGCCGCCCTGGGCGCTGCGGCGACGCGGGATGGAACGTCCGTGGCACTCGACCTGACCTGGCCACCACCGCCACTGCCCCGCGGCCACCTTCATCCGGTGACCCGCGTCTTCCAGGACGTGCGGCGGATCTTCGCCCAGCTCGGCTACATCGCGGTCGCCGGTCCGGAGGTCGAGTACGACCGCTACAACTTCACGCTGGTCAACATGCCCCCGGGGCACCCCTCCCGCGACACCCAGGACACCTTCTTCATCGACGAGGACCGCCTCCTCCGCACCCACACCTCGCCGGTGCAGATCCGCAGCATGCTCAGCCGCGGCGCGCCCCAGCGGGTGATCGTGCCCGGCAAGGCGTTCCGGCGCGACTACGACGCCACTCACTTCCCCATGTTCTTCCAGGTCGAGGGGATGTGCATCGACGAGGGCATCGCGCTCAGCGACCTCAAGGGCACCCTGGACTTCTTCGCCCGCTCCATCTTCGGCGTGGACCGAGCGACCCGGCTCCGCCCTCACCACTTCGAGTTCACCGAACCCTCCGTCGAGCTCGACGTCTCCTGCGCGATGTGCGGCGGCGAGGGGTGCCGGCTGTGCAAGGGGAGCGGCTGGCTGGAGATCCTCGGCGCCGGCATGATCCACCCCAACGTCCTGCGCAATGGCAGGGTGGATCCCGCCCGGTACAGCGGATTCGCCTTCGGCATGGGGGTGGAGAGGATCGCCATGCTGGCCTACGGCATCGAGGACGGCCGCCTCCTGTACGAGAACGACGTGCGCTTCGTGAGCCAGGCATGAGGGTCTCGCTCGACTGGCTGCGCGAGTACGCGGTCCTCGATGCGCCGCTCGACATCCTGGTGCAGGGCCTGGTCGACACCGGCACCGAGGTGGACCGTGTGGAGCGCGGACCCACCGGGGTCATCGTCGCCCGGGTGGCCGGTTTGGAACCGGTGCCCGAATCGACACGAGGAGTGCGCTTTGCCGACCTCGACACCGGGGCGGAACCGATCCGCGTTCTCACCGCCGCTCCCAACCTCAGCGTCGGCGACCTGGTGCCCTACGCGCCCGTGGGCACCCTGCTCCCGGGGCGAGACACGCCGCTCGGGGTCCGGTCGATGTTCGAGGGCAGGTATCACTCGCCGGGAATGCTCTGCTCGGCCGCGGAGCTCGGCGTCGGGGAGGACTCGGACGGCATCTTCCATCTCGACCACGGAGTGCCCGGGCAGCCGCTGCACGAGGTGCTGGCCCTCGACACCGTTCTCGAGGTGGAGGTCACCACCAACCGGCCCGACTGCCTCTGCCACGTCGGGATCGCGCGCGAGATGGCGGCGGCGGTGGGGGAGACGGTGCGCGAACCCGATCCCGCCATCGCGGACGGCCTTCTCAGCGCCGCCAGCATGGCGCGCCGCGCCGAGGTGGTCGTGGAGGACCCCGACGGCTGCCCCCGTTTTGCCGTGCGCATCATCGAGAACGTCGCAGTGGCCCCATCGCCCGACTGGGTCCAGCGCCGGCTCCGGGCGGTCGGGCTGCGGCCCATCAACAACGTCGTCGACGTCACCAACTATGTGGCCCGCGAGCTGGGCCAGCCGCTGCACGCCTTCGACCTCGACCGCTTCCTCGCCGTCCAGGGCGCCGACGGGGGGCCGGCACGAGTGGTGGTGCGCCGCGGCCGAGGAGAGCCGATCCTCTGTCTTGATGGCGCCGAGCGGACCGTGGGGCCGGACGACGTGGCGGTGTGCGCCGGTGACACCCCGGCCAGCATCGCCGGGGTGATCGGAGGGGCCGCGACCGCGGTCGACGAGACCACCCGCAACGTGCTGCTCGAGGCCGCCAGCTGGGACGGCCCCACGATTCGGGCCACGTCCAAGCGCCTCGGGGTCCGCACCGATGCGTCGACCCTGTTCGAGAAAGGGCTCAGCGACACCCTGCCCCCGATCGCGCTGGACCGGGCAGCGGCGCTCCTGGCCGAGCTCGGCGCCGGCCACGTCCTCAAGGACAGCGTCGACGTTCGGCCTCGCCCGCTGCCGGCCATCCCCCCCATCGAGGTGAGCGGAGCCGTCATCTCCGCCCAGCTCGGCTACCCGGTGGACGCCACCGAAGCCGCCACCGTGCTGGCCCGGCTCGACTTCGGCGTCGAGCAGAACGGGGACGAGCTGACCGTGACCGTCCCGCACTTCCGCCGTGACGTCACGCTCATCGAGGACGTCGTCGAGGAGGTGGGGAGGTTGCTCGGCTACGATCGCGTCCCCAGCACCCTCCCGGGACGCCGGACCGCCGTCAGCACCCTGGCCGCCGGAGCTCCCCTGGAGGATCACGTCAAGGACGTCCTCATCGGCGCCGGGTTCGACGAGGCCATCACCTGGTCCTTCATCTCCACAGGTCGGGCGGCTGCGCTCCGAGGGGTCGGCGGCGAGCGCGTGCCGATCCCGCTGCGCAACCCGCTGAGCGAGAGCTGGAGCGTGCTCCGCACCAGCCTGCTGCCCGGGGTGGTGGACGCGGTCGCCGGCAACCTCCGCCGCGGTGTCGAGGAGGTCGGCCTCTTCGAGCTCGGCCGCGCCTTTTGGGAGGGGGAGCGCGCCGGCCCAGTGCCGGGTTCGACCGACGACGGTGGCGATGACCGCCTCACCCCGCTTCCGGCCGAACCGCTCCTCCTGGGGGCGGCCGTCTCGGCCTCCGACGGGAGCGCCGCGGCAGCCCGAATCCGCCACCTCCAAGCGGTGATCATCCGGCTCGCCGCCGACCTCGGAGCGGGTGGTGTGGAGACCGAGCCCGCCGACGTGCCCGGCCTGCGCCCGGGCCGCGCTGGACGGCTGGTCTGCGGCGGGACCGACGTCGGGCTGGTCGGCGAGCTCGACCCGGCCACGGCGGCACGGTTCGATCTGCGTGGCAGGGTTGTGGTCGCCGAGGTCGATATCGATCTGCTCACCCCCAGGAGTCCCGCGCCGCGGAGCTACCATCCACCCCCGCGCCATCCCGCGGTGGTCCAGGACCTCGCCGTGACGGTGCCGGACGACGCGCGCGCCGGCGATGCGCTGCGGGCCGTCCGCGAGGCGGGGGGTGCGCTGCTCGACAGCGCCGTCCTCTACGACGAGTACCGAAGCGCGAGCCTGGGGCCGGGGCGCAAGGGCTGGACCTTCCGCCTTGCCTACCGTGCCCCCGACCGCACGCTCACCTCCGAGGAGGCGCAGCAGGTGCAGGAGGCGATCGCCGCCGGCCTGCGGGCTCGCTGCGGAGCCGAGGTGCGGCGGTAGCCCGGCAGCTGTCCCGGGCGCGCCTGGGCAGGAGCGCGGTGGAGGTGGCCCGCGACCTCGTCGGCGCCGTTCTGGCCGTCGACACCGGGACACCGGACGCGGTCCGCGCCCGCATCGTCGAGGTGGAGGCCTACCTCGGAGAGGACGACCCCGCCTCTCACGCCCACCGGGGCCCCACCCCGCGCTCGGCGATCATGTTCGGCCCGCCCGGGCACCTCTACGTGTACTTCAGCTACGGCGTGCATCACTGCGCCAACGTCATCTGCGGCCCGGATGGGACGGCGGCGGCGGTGCTGCTGCGCGCCGCCGCGGTGGAGAGGGGCGAGCGCGTCGTCCGTGCTCGCCGCGGTGAGACCGTGGCAGCCTCGCAGCTGCTCAGCGGGCCCGGAAACCTCTGCCGCGGCCTCCACATCGGCGGCGCCGACAACGGCGTCGATCTCTGCCGGCCGGGACGGCTGCGCCTCGAGGCCGCCCCCCGGCCTGCCCCCCTGTCGAGCGGCCCGCGAGTGGGCATCAGCCGCGCGGCCGAGCTGCCGCTGCGCTTCTGGTGGACGGGCCATGCGGCGGTGTCGGCCCGGCAAGGCCTGGGCACAAAGAAAGGGACCGGCGCTGTGGCCGGTCCCCGAAACTCTGCCGAACTGAGTCGGCCGCCCGGCGGATGAGCCGGGCTGATTGTTGTGGGCACCATTGCTGGTGCCGGCTGGCCAGCCCGACCTCGTCGCCTCCGCCGCCCTTCTGCGCTCTTTCCAACCAGTCACCGGAACCCTTCGGGCAACGTGCCCGGGTATCAAACGGTGGCGCCGAGGACCGCGGCGAGGACGACCCGAGAGTCGGGCCCTAAATCTCGGCTCGAGTGTGCCGGAGAAGCTCGAAGACCGTACGCATCGTGAAGGGTTCCTCCGTATGCAGTCGGTTCCGTACCTTCAGGATAGCCCTCTCCGGCGGCTAGTCAAGGGGTGCCGCCGATCCGTCACGCCGATGTCCGAAGCGGGGTGGTCGGCCCCTCTCGTGCCGGCTCGGCAACCCGGCGCCGACTCATAGACTGGGTGGGGCGGCGCGAATACAATGGCAAACGCCTGTTCGGCAACGGAGGACCCATGTCCGGTCACAGCAAGTGGGCGGGGATCAAGCACAAGAAGGCGATCGTCGACGCCAAGCGTGGCCAGACCTTCACCAAGGTCACCCGCGAGCTGTCGGTGGCCGCCCGTGAGGGTGGGCCCGACCCCACCTCGAACTTCAGGCTGCGCCTGGCCATGCAGAAGGCGCGCGAGGTCAACATGCCCGCCGACAACGTCGAGCGCGCCGTGCAGCGTGGGGCCGGAGGCAAGGAGGGCGTCCAGCTCGAGGAGATCCGCTACGAGGGATACGGTCCGCACGGTGTGGCCGTGATGGTCGACGTCCTCTCCGACAACCGCAACCGCACCGTGGCCGCCATCCGCAACCTCTTCACCCGCGCCGGCGGGTCGCTCGGGGAGACCAACAGCGTGGGCTGGATGTTCACCCAGCAGGGGGTGCTCCGAGTGCCGGCAGGGAAATACGACCCCGAGGAGCTCGCGCTCGAGCTGCTCGAGGTGGTCGACGTCGGTGCAGAGGGGGACGTCGGACTCGACGGTGACAGCGTCGTGGTCACCGTCAGCCCCAGCGACTTCGAGGCGGCACGCGCCGCCATCGAGGCTGCCGGTCACACCGTCGACTCCGGTGAGGTGACCATGAACCCGAGCACGTCGGTGCCTCTCGACGCCAAGCAGGCCGTCGCCGTGCTCCGGCTCCTCGACGCGCTCGAGGAGGACGACGACGTGCAGCAGGTGTACGCCAACGCCGAGATCCCCGACAACGTCCTCGAGTCGGTCGGCTGACCGGGTGCGCGTCCTGGGCGTCGATCCGGGGCTGGGTCGCACCGGCGTCGCCGTCGTGGACGGCCGGCCCGGAGCGCTCACCCTGGTACACAGCGAATGCCTGAGCACCCCGGCCGGGGTGGACGACGCCGAGCGTCTCTTCCTGCTCTCGGGCCTGATCACCACCGTGGTGGCCGCTCACCGGCCGGCTTTCGCCGCTGTGGAGCGGCTCTTCTTCTCCACCAACCGCAGCACCGCGATGCGGGTCAGCGAGGCGCGAGGGGTGCTGCTCTGCGCCCTCGCCGGAGCGGGAGTCCCGGTCAGCGAGTACACCCCCAACGAGGTCAAGGAGTCGGTGGCCGGCTACGGGGCGGCGCGCAAGCCGCAGGTGCTGCGCATGACCATGCAGCTGCTCTCCGTGGACCGCATCGACGGACCCGATGACGTCGCTGATGCCTGCGCCATCGCTGTCTGCCATCACCACCGCGCCGGTCTCACGCTGCGCGTCGGGCGCGGCCGCGCCGCTCCGGCGGTGCGCGCTCTCGACACCGCCGTCGCCGCGGCCCGAGCGCGCCTGGCGGCGGGCGCCCCGTGATCGCGCTCCTGCGCGGACGGGTTGCCGCCGTCGACGATGATCTGGTCACTCTTGACGTCAACGGTGTGGGCTACGCGGTGCAGTGCCACCTCCGCACCGCGGTGAGTCTGCACGGGACCGCCGGCGAAGTGACGCTCCACGTCCACACCTCGGTCAGCGCCGACGCCATCCGCCTCTACGGTTTCGCCAGCGCCGAGGAGCTGCGCCTCTTCCGGCTGCTCATCGCGGTGGAGCGGATCGGGCCCAAGGCGGCACTGGGGATCCTCGGGCGCGCCGACCTCACCACCATGGTTCGGGCGCTGCGCAGCGGCGACGCGGCCATGGTCGCCACCGTCCCGGGGATCGGCCTCAAGACGGCGGAGCGCGTGGTGCTCGAACTCCGCGACAAGCTCGACGGCCTGGCCCTCCCCGGCGACAGCGCCACCCCGACAGAGGCGGCGGCCGAGCAGGCCGTGCGGGCAGCGGTCGACGGGCTCGCCACCATGGGATTCCGCGAGGCCACGGCGCGCGACGCGGTCAAGGCGGCACTCCGCGACGGCGCCGAGCCGCTCGATGTCGCCGCCCTGGTGGCCTCGGCTCTGCGCCGCCTCGACATGGTGGCGGCGGGCTGATGGACGAGCCCCGGGACGTGACGCCGTTCGAGATCGACGAGGAGCACGCCGCCGAGGTGGCGCTGCGCCCTCAGCGGCTCGAGGACTTCGTCGGCCAGGCGGGGATCCACGAGCAGGTGCATGTGCTCGTCGAAGCAGCACGCGGGCGCGGCGAGCCCATCGATCACATCCTCCTCTACGGACCGCCCGGTCTCGGCAAGACCACCCTGGCCCAGATCATCGCCACCGAGATGGGGGTGCAGGCGCGGCTGACCTCGGGGCCCGCCCTGGAGCACCAGGGGATGCTCGCCTCGATCCTCACCTCGCTCAACGATCGCGACGTCTTCTTCATCGACGAGGTCCACCGGCTCAACAGCGCGGTCGAGGAGGCGCTCTATCCCGCCATGGAGGACCTCGCGTTCGACTTCGTGGCCGGCCGCGGCGCCGGCGCGCAGACGCTGCGGCTCAGCCTCAATCGATTCACGGTGATCGCCGCCACCACCAGGGCCGGCGCCCTCGGCGGTCCGCTCCGTGATCGCTTCGGCGTCACCTTCCGCCTCGACTACTACGACGTCGCCGAGCTCGCCGACATCATCCGGCGCAGCGCCCGTCTGCTCAAGATCGCCATCGACGACGACGGTGCGGCGCTGCTGGCGTCGCGGGCGCGGGGTACCCCCCGCGTCGCCAATCGTCTGCTGCGGCGCGCTCGCGACTACGCCCAGGTCCGGGCCGCCGGCCACATCGACGTCGCCGCCGCCAGCGCCGCCCTCGACATGCTCGGCATCGACGCCTCCGGCCTCGACGAGATGGACCGCCGCGTCCTGGCTGCGCTCTGCGGACCTCTGCGCGGCCACCCCGTCGGTGCCCAGACCATCGCGGTCAGCGTCCAGGAGGAGCCCGAGACGATCGAGGACGTGGTCGAGCCCTACCTGATCCGTCTGGGCATGCTGGCGCGCACCCCGCGGGGACGGGTGCCCACGGCGCGCGCCTACCAGCATCTGGGCCTGCCCGTCCCCGCGGGCACAGTCGGCGGCGGTGACACACAGACCTCCCTCTTCGCCTAGGCATCCCATGGCGATGATCGGTGAGAGAGCCGGTGATGCCGCGACGGCGTTCTCCACAGACGAGTACGACTACGCGCTGCCTCCCGATCGCATCGCCCAGACACCGCGAGAGCCCCGCGACTCGTCGCGACTGCTCCATATCCTCCCCGGCGGCGGCCTCGCCGACCACACCTTCCGCGACCTGCCCGGACTGCTTCGCGAGGGCGACCTCCTCGTCGCCAACGACACGCGGGTGCGGGCGGCGCGCCTGCGCGGACGGCGGGAGGACGGGGGCCCCGCTGAGCTCCTTCTTCTCGAGCGCCTCGACCGCACCCGCTTCACGGCCCTGGTACGCCCCGGGCGACGCCTGCACGGTGGAGCGCGTGTGGCCATCGGAGACCAGCTTCGCGTCACCATCGCCGGCCCGGCAGCGGGACATCCGGGAGCGCGGGTCGTCGATCTCGACGCCTGCGGCGACGTGGAGGCGGCGATCGCCGCGGCGGGAGAGGTGCCGCTGCCGCCGTACATCACCACGCCGCTGCCCGACCCGCAGCGCTACCAGACCGTGTACGCCCACGGTGACCCGGCGTCCGCCGCGGCGCCGACCGCCGGCCTCCACTTCACCGCGCGCGTCCATGCTGCCCTGGCCAGCCGGGGCATCGGCTGGGCCACCCTGCAGCTCGACGTCGGGCTGGGAACCTTCGCGCCCATCACCAGCGACGACGTGCGCAGCCACCTGATGCATAGCGAGCTGTGCACGCTGCCACCCGCGACGGCCGCCGCCATCGAGGCCACGCGAGCGCACGGCGGCCGCGTCGTCGCCGTCGGCACCACGGCGGTGCGGACCCTCGAGTCCCACGTCGACGCCTCCGGGAACCTGCAGCCCGGCACCGTGGCGACGGACCTGTTCATCACCCCTGGTCATCGCTTCGCCGTGGTGGACGGGCTGCTGACCAACTTCCACCAGCCGCGCTCCTCGCTGCTGGTACTTCTTGCGGCCTTCACTGGCGCCTCCAGATGGCGCCACGCGTACGGCCACGCGCTGGTTCAGGGCTACCGGTTCCTGAGCTTCGGCGACTGCATGCTCTGCTGGCGGGAGGAGCCCCGCGGGTGAGCGCTCTGACCATCGACGCGCGCGACGGCGCGGCGCGCTGCGGCCGCCTGCGCACCGCCCACGGTGAGGTGCGGACGCCGGCCTTCATGCCGGTGGGGACGCATGCCACCGTCAAGTCCCTCGACCCCGATGAGGTGCGCGCCTGCGGCGCCGACATCCTGCTGTGCAACGCCTACCACCTGGCGCTGCGACCCGGTGTCGACATCATCGAGCGGGCCGGCGGGCTGCACAGCTTCATGGCCTGGGACGGACCCATCCTGACCGACAGCGGCGGCTTCCAGCTGGTCAGCCTGCGCCGGGTCACCAGCGTCGACGAGGACGCCGCCATCTTCGTGTCGCCGTATGACGGAACCCGGCTGCGGGTGACCCCGGAGGAGGCGGTGCGCATCCAGGCGCGGCTCGACTCCGACATCGTCATGTGCCTCGACCAGCCCGCGGTGTGGGCAGCCGGCGCTGATCCCGCCGCCGCCGCCATCGCCACCCAGCGAACCCACCGCTGGGCGGCGCGCTGCCGTGCGGTCCATCCCGGCGACGGCCGCCTCCTCTTCGGGATCTGCCAGGGCGGCTTCGACGAGGCGACGCGGGCGGCATCAGCGGAGCAGATCGCCCGCCTCGACTTCGACGGCGTCGCGGTGGGCGGCCTGTCCATGGGAGAACCGCTCCAGCTCATGGAGGCGATGACCGCGGTGTCGCTCGCCGGCCTGCCCACCGACCGGCCCCGCTACTTCATGGGCCTGGGCACCGACAGCGAGCTGCTCACCATGGTGGGGCTGGGCATCGACATGTTCGACTGCGTGGCGCCGACGCGGCTGGCCCGCACCGGCACCGCGATGACCCCGGATGGACGTCTCTCGCTGCGCCGAGCCGCCTCTCGCCAGGACCTGCGCCCTCTCGTCGAGGGCTGCCCCTGCCCGGCCTGCGGCCGCTTCTCCCGTGCCTATATCCGCCACCTCATCGCCGCCGGGGAGATCCTCGGCCACCGCCTCCTCACCCTGCACAATGTCACCCACGTCAGCGCGCTCATGGCCGCCGCCCGGGAGGCCATCAGCGAGGGCAGGTTCGCGAACTTCCGCGCCGAGGTGGAGGCACGGCTGCCGTCCCCGGAGAGCGACGACTCTGGGGGTGACGGCGAGGTGCCGGCGCCTCCACCCCGGAGTTCACGCACGATCGGTCCGCAGCGGATCCTCGGTACACTCGGCCACCGTGGCTGATTTCTTCCTCCGCGTCACTCGCGTGCGCATCGTCATCGTCCTCCTCATCGTGCTCGGCGCGCTGTTCGTCGACGGCTACAGCCTCTTCTACCGCTACGTGGTGGTGCACCAGCCGCTTCCTCAGAGGCTGACCAGCATCCCCAACATCGGCGGCCATCCGATCACCTTCGTCAAGGGGCTCGATCTCCAGGGCGGCACCGAGCTGGTGGTCGAGGTGTGCCACGGCAACAACGACCCGCCCGGAGTCGGCTGCCGCAACGGCCCCAAGGGGCAGACGGTCACCGCGGCCCGCGACAAGACGATCCCGCTGCTCCAGGCCCGGGTCAACGGCCTCGGCGTCTCTGAGGCGGCGGTGTCCGCCCAGGGCTCCGACCAGATCCTCATCCAGCTGCCCGGCGTGAGCGTGGACCAGGCCAAGAACGTGGTGGGCAAGACCGCCAAGCTGCACTTCGCCACCGCCGTCCCGGGCGCCCCCAGCAACACCCCGCAATTCCTCGCGGACCAGGAGAATCTCTACGATCCCACCCAGTTCAACAACCCGGCACTGTATCCGGCCGGGTACCACTGGAAGATCGACGACGCCCTCGACGCCAGCGACGTGACCTCCGCCGACGTCGGCGTCGACCAGAGCGGGCAGGTGGCGGTCAACATCACCTTCAACGATGCCGGCGCGTCGGAGTGGAGCAGGATCACCACCGCCGCGTACGCGTTCACACAGCAGAATCCCTCGGCACCGCCGCCGCAGGCGCAGGTGGCCATCTTCCTGGACAACCAGATCATCACCGCGCCGGTGGTCCAGGGCCCATCCAGCAACAACACCCAGATCACCGGAGGCTTCACCAGCGCCTCCGCGCAGGCCCTGGCCAGCGAGATCTCCGCGGGGGCGCTGCCCGCCGAGATCGGCACCGTCCAAGCCAACGTGGTCAGCGCCACGCTCGGTCAGCAGACCGTGCAGCGCAGCCTCATCGCCGGCATCGTCGGCCTGCTCATCATCGTCCTCTTCATGATCGGCTACTACCGCTTCCCCGGCTTTCTCGCCTGCGTGGCACTGCTGGTGTACGGAGCCATCGTGCTGGCGCTCTTCAAGGTCATCGGGGTCACCATCTCGCTCGCCGCTCTCGCCGGCTTCGTCCTCAGCGTGGGCATGGCCGTCGACGCCAACGTGCTCATCTTCGAACGAACGCGCGACGAGTTACGCCACGGGCGCAGTGTCGCGCCGGCTGTCGACACGGGTTTCCGCCGTGCCTTCCCGGCCATCCGCGACAGCAACGTGTCCACGATCATCGCCTGCCTGGTGCTGGCCATCCTCGGCACCGACGTGGTGCGTGGTTTCGCCATCACCCTGGGGATCGGCGTGGCGGTCAGCTTCTTCAGCGCCGTCACGGTGACACGGGCTCTGATGGCGGCGGCGCTGCGCTGGCGCCTGGGCCGCAATCCCACCCTATACACCCAGATCCACGAGGAGTACGCCGACAAGCCACCCACGGGGCGGTTCGACATCGTGCGCTCGCGCAACTGGTACTTCGCCGGATCGCTGGCGATCATCATCCCCGGCATCCTGGCGATCATGTTCTGGGGCTTCCGTCTGGGGCTCGACTTCCGGGGCGGCTACAAGGTCGACCTGGCGCTGACCCACCCCACCACCCAGGCCCAGGTGGCCAAGACGGTCACCGCCACCATCGGCAACCTCGAGCCCCAGGTGCAAGCGCAACCGGGCAACCGCTACGAGATCAGCTTCCTGCCGGGGAACGCCAGCGGCGGGCGCGACCCTGTCGACGCCCTGCAGACCGCCCTCAACAGCGCCTACGGCATCCCCAACGACTCCAAGACCCACAACCCCGACATCCAGGAGCAGTTCATCGGGCCCAGCGTGGCCTCCGACCTGGTGCGCAGCGCCATCGTGCTGATCCTGGTGGCGTCGGCGCTGATCGCCATCTACCTGGCGCTGGCCTTCCGCCGCCAGCGCGCCATCTCGGCGTGGCGGTTCTCCGCCTGCGCGTTCTTCAAGCTGCTCCACGACGTCTTCGTCCTGGCCGGGATCTGGGCCATCCTCGGGCACTTCACCAGCCTCGGCGAGGTCGACACATTATTTGTCACCGCCATCCTCACCTCGGTGGCGTTCTCCATCCACGACACCATCGTGGTCTTCGACCGGGTCCGCGAGAACCTTCGCTTCGGACCGCGGCTCACCTTCGACCAGGTCATCAACCTGTCGACGGTGCAGACCATGACGCGGTCGTTGAACACCTCGCTGACGGTGGTCTTCGTCCTTCTCGCCCTGGTGCTGTTCGGCGGCTCGACGATCACCGGCTTCGTGCTCGCCCTGCTCATCGGCATCGTCACCGGCACGTACAGCTCGATCTTCAACGCCAGCACCCTGCTGGTGGCCTGGCAGAAGGCGTCGGCAGCGCGGGCCGGGGCGGCGCTGCCCCCCGGATCACCGAGGAGGGTGGCTCGGGCCACCTGAGCACGGCCGCGTGAACACATGAATACGATCTCCGCCGAGGTCCTCACCGAGCTGGTGCGGCCGTCGCTGCGCCACCTCGGTGTCGATCTCGTCGACCTGCAGTGGCGGTCGGGACGCAGCAGCGTGCTCCGCCTGGTGATCGATTCCCCCGCCGGGGTGGGGATCGACGACTGCGAGCGGGTGTCGAACGCGGTGAGCGCCGTCCTCGACGCCTACGACCCCATCGCGGGCCGCTACTCGCTGGAGGTGTCGTCGCCGGGGGCCGAGCGGCCGCTGCGGACCGAATCCGAGTGGCAGGGGGCGGTGGGGCGGCGGGTCAACGTCCGGGTCCGCTCCGGTGACGCCGAGATCATCGTCGAGGGCCGGTTGCTCCACCTCGACGGCGCCAGCGTCGAGATCGAGGCTCGCGATCGCAATCGCCGTCGGCTCACGGCGGTGGCCCGTGCCGACGTGGTGGCGGCGCGCATCGTGGTCGACATCTGAGCCCCGTGAGCGCGCCCCCTCCGACCCCGCTGGACAGCGCCATCGCCACCCTGCGCGAGACCACCGAGCTCAGCGACGATCGCCTCGCCGCTCTCTTCGAGTCGGCGTTCGTCGACACCTATCGCCGGGTGGTGGACGACGACAGCAGCATCCAGGCGCGTGTCGACCTCTTCACCGGGAGTTGCCGGATGTACCGGCGCGGCGCCGGCGGCGAGGAGGTGGCGGTGGAGGTGGACGTCCCTGACTTTCCGCGCCAGGCCGCGCAGGCGGCCCGTGCGGCGGTGGCCGCGGCGTTGCGCGAGGCGGGCAAGGACCGCGTGCTCCGCGAGGCATCACTCCATCGCGGTGAGTTGATCGACGCGATCGTCGACCGTGCCGCCGGCCCCGTCTGGTACCTGCGCAGCGCCGACCTGCGCGTCCTCCTGCCCCCGGAGGAGCAGATCGCAGGAGAGGAGCTGACCGCCGGGCAGCACCTCAAGGTGATGGTCCTGGAGGGACGCCGGCGCAGCCAGGACGCGGTGGTGGTGGTGTCGCGGTCCCACCCGCAGCTGCTCCGGCTCCTCCTCGAGCAGGAGGTTCCCGAGGTCGCCAACGGCCAGGTGCTGGTGCGCGGCATCGTCCGCGAGGCGGGCCGGCGCAGCAAGGTGGCCGTCGAGGCGGCCGACCCCGCCGTCGACGCGCGGGGCGCCTGCATCGGGCCCCGAGGGGTGCGCCACCAGGCGATCACCTCGGTGCTCGGTCACGAGCAGGTCCAGATCGTGGTCTGGTCGGCGGACACCGCCACCTACATCGCCAACGCGCTGGCTCCGGCCACCGTGGGGCGGGTCGACCTCGACGAGGAGAGCCGCACCGCCACCGTCACCGTGGAGCTCGACCAGCTCTCGCTGGCCATCGGCAGGGGAGGGGACAACGCCCGCCTGGTGGCCCGGCTGTGCGGTTGGCGGATTGACGTGATCGCCGCGGATTCGCCCCGGTGACCGCGCACGTCCCCGAGCGCACCTGTGTCGGCTGCCGGCGCGTCCGGCGCCGGCCTGAGCTCGTCCGCCTCGCCATTGGAAGCGGCGGACAGGTTACTCTTGACGTTCGCAATCAGCTTCCCGGCCGGGGAGCCTACCTCTGCGCGGATGGCATCGACTGCCTGACGCAGGCACGGCGCCGGCGGGCGCTGGCGCGTTCCCTGCACGTGGGGGAAGATCTCATCCACTACGACCAATTGGGCGCCGACATCGCAGCGCTCGCACAGGAGGTGCAGCCATCGCCACGGTGAACAAGCTCACCCTGCCGGCCACGGTGACCGTCAAGGAGCTCGCCGAACGCCTCTCAGTCTCCGGATCTGAGCTCATCAAGTACCTGATGGGCAATGGCGTCATGGCCACCCTCAACCAGTCGGTCGACTTCGACACCGCCGCCCTGGCCGCCGATCACTTCGGCTTCGAGGCGGAGAGCGAGCAGCGAGGCGCCGGCGCGGCCGCCCCCGCCGCGCGGAGGCGTCGCAACCCTCTGCTCGACCAGTCGGACGACGACCCGGCCACGCTCGTGCCCCGCCCTCCCGTGGTCACCGTGCTCGGCCACGTCGACCACGGCAAGACCTCCCTGCTCGACCGCATCCGCGAGACCTCGGTGGCGTCCGGCGAGGCCGGTGGGATCACCCAGAAGATCGGCGCCTACCAAGTGGAGAAGAACGGCCGGCCGATCACCTTCATCGACACCCCCGGCCATGAGGCGTTCACCGCCATGCGGGCGCGGGGCGCCGACGTGACCGACATCGCCGTCCTGGTGGTGGCCGCCGACGACGGGGTCATGCCCCAGACCGAGGAGGCGATCCAGCACGTCCGCAGCGCCGAGGTGCCGATCATCGTGGCGCTCAACAAGATCGACACCGAGGGTGCCAACCCGGAGCGTGTGCTCACTCAGCTGAGCACCCGGGGCCTGCTCAGCACCGCGTACGGCGGCGACATCGAGGTGGTGCGCACCAGCGCCAAGACCGGTGAGGGCGTGAGCGACCTGCTCGAGATGATCCTCCTGACCGCCGACGCGGTGGTCGAGCCCAAGGCCAACCCCAAGGCGAGCGCGGTGGGAACCGTCATCGAGTCGCACCGCGACCCCGGCCGGGGACCGGTGGCGACGGTCCTGGTCCAGAACGGCACCCTGAAGGTGGGCGACTACCTCGTCGCCGGCCAGGTGTACGGGCGCGTCCGTGCCCTCCTCGATGAGCGCGACGACCGCCTCCACGAGGCCACACCCAGCACCCCGGCGGTGGTCACCGGGCTCTCCGGCATCGCCGAGGCGGGCGACGTCTTCCAGGTCATGAAGAACGAGCGCGCCGCCCGCTCACTCGCTGAGCAGCGGGGCTTCGACGCCAAGCAGCGCCTGGCGCAGCCGGTGCGCCGCATCACCCTGGCCGACCTCGCCTCCCAGGTTGCCGAGGGATCGGTCAAGACCCTCAACCTCATCGTCAAGGCCGAGGCCAACGGCTCCCTGGAGGCGCTGCGCGGCCAGATCGAGAAGATCGAGGACCCCAGCGTCAAGGTGGTCGTCGTCGCCTCCGGTGTCGGCCCGGTTGGAGAGGCCGACGTCAACCTGGCGGCTGTGACCGACTCGATCGTGGTCGGCTTCAACGTCCACCCTGATGACCGGGCCAAGGCCGCCGCCGATTCCCAGGGCGTCGACGTCCGCTTCTACGACGTCATCTACCAGATCACCGACGACATCGAGAAGGCGATCAAGGGCCTGTACGAGCCCACCTTCGTCGACGTCTTCCAGGGTCGAGCCGAGGTGCGTCAGGTCTTCACGGTCGACGGACGCCCGGCCATCGCCGGTTCCCACGTCGTCGACGGACGCATCCCGCGCAACTCCACGGTCACCGTCCTTCGCGACGGCAAGCAGGTCGTGCGCAGCCGGATCGCGGTCCTCAAGCGCTTCAAGGACGACGTGCGCGAGGTGGCTCGCGGCTACGACTGCGGCATCACCCTCGAGGACTTCAGCGACTTCGCCGTTGGCGACATCCTCGAGGCGCACACGGTCGAGCAGCAGAACCTGTGAGTGCCGCATCGGCTCGCCGCCGCGGCGGAGACGGGTGTTGACCACCAATTTCCACAGCCATGCCCAGCACGGATCGCGGCCGCCGCGCGTCGAGCGGGTCGCTGAGCTGCTCCGCCAGGAGATCTCGCAGATGATGCTGGTCGACATGAAGGATCCACGCGTGCGCATGGCCTCGATCAGCTCGGTGCGCGTCTCCCGCGACCTGCGCAGCGCCCGCGTGCTGGTCAGCGCGGTCGGCGACGAGCGCGAACGCCATGACGTGGTCAGCGCGCTGCGCCATGCCGAGGGGTACCTCCGCGGTGAGCTGGGCGCGCGCCTCGAGAGCCTCAAGAGCCCACCCAAGCTGCGCTTCGAGCTCGACGAATCGATCGCGTACAGCGTGTACATCAGCAGCGTGCTGCGCGAGATCGAGCCACCCGCCGGCGACGGTGAGCCGGTTGCGGAGGAGGCCGAATGACCGCTGCGACGACGACCTGGCCGCATCTCGAGGATGTCGTCGACGAGATCCGCGGCATCCTCGCCGACGCCCGGACCATCGCCTGCCTTGCGCACAAGGACGCTGACGCCGACAGCCTGGGGTCGGCCCTCGGCTTCGCGCTCTCGTTGCGCGAGCTGGGCCGCGATGTGCAGGTGCTGGTGCCGTCGCCGCTGCCCCGCATGCTCGAGTATCTGCCCGGGTTCGACACCATCACCGAGACCGCGGGTGAGGGCGTCGACGCCCTCTTCACCTTCGACTGCGCGACGGTGGCCCGCTTCGGCGACAAGCGGGACCTGATCGGCACCACCCCGACGGTTGTCAACGTCGACCACCACGTCAGCAACGAGGGCTTCGGCACTGTCAACCTGATCGAGCCCACTGCCAGCGCCACCGGCCAGGTGGTCCACCGGCTTCTCAGGAACCTGGGCGCGCCCATCACCGCGGATGTCGCCACCAATCTCTACGCGGCGCTGTTCACCGACACCGGAGGCTTCCGCCACGAGAACACCACCGAGGCGGCTCTGCGCTTGGGAGCCGACCTGGTCGCCGCGGGGTGCAACCCGGGCTGGGTGGCCCTGAAGAGCTACAAGTCGCGGTCCGTGCCTCAGCTCAAGCTCGAGGGGCTGGCCGTGGCCCGCCTGCACACCGAGATGGACGGGCGCCTGATCTGGTCGGAGATCACCCAGGCGATGCTCGACGAGGCCGGTGCCGACATGATGGAGTCGGAGGGCGTCATCGATCAGCTGCAGAGCATCGACACCATGGCGATCGCGATCCTCTTCAAGGAGAGCGCCCCGGGAATGACCAAGGTGAGCGTGCGCACCCGCGACCCCTACGACGCCACCGCGGTGTGCCGGCCCTTCGGCGGGGGAGGGCACCACCGCGCCGCCGGCGCCGAGGTGCACGAACCCCTCGCGGTGTTCGAGCCTAGGGTTCTCGAGGTCGCGCGGGGGCTGCTGCGGTCGTCCGGGTGACCCCGGCGCTGGCCGGGTCGCGCAGCGCCTCAACGACGCACAGCGGCATCCTGGCCATCGACAAGCCGGCCGGCATGACCTCGTTCGACGCGGTTCGGGTGGTGCGCCGCATCTTCAACGAGCGCCGCGTCGGCCATGCCGGCACGCTCGATCCCACCGCCACCGGGCTGCTGCCGATCTGCATCGGCCAGGCCACACGCTTGGTCGACTACTTCCATCAGCAGAGCAAGACGTACCGCTGCGTGGTGCGCTTCGGGGAGCGGAGCGACACGCTCGACACCGAGGGCGAGGTGACGGCCGGGCGCGACGCAAGCGCGCTCAGCGAGGCGGACATCCGCGCGGCGGCGGCGCTCTTCGTGGGAGACATCGAGCAGGTGCCCCCGATGCACTCCGCGGTGCGCCACGAGGGCAAGCACCTCTACGAGCTGGCTCGCAGCGGCCAGGAGGTGGAGCGCAAGCCGCGCATGGCCCGCATCGAGAGCATCGATGTCACCGGGTTCCGTCCCGGACCGCGGGCCGAGGCCGACCTCACCGTGGTCAGCGGCAAGGGCACCTACATGCGGGTGCTCGCCGCCGACCTGGGGGAGCGCCTGGAGACCGGCGCGCTGCTCGCCTGGCTGTCGCGCACCGCCTACGGACCGCTGCGTCTCGAGCACGCCGTGACACCCGACGCTCTCGCCGCCTATCCGGATCCGACCACAGCGCTGCTCCCGCTGGATCGGGCCGTCGACTTCCTGCCTCGCATCGACCTCGGCCCGCAGACGGCGGCCCTGCTCGGCCGCGGCCAGTCGGTGTGGCTGCCTCGCATTCCAGACCTCACCGCCGGCAACCAGTGCCGCGTGCACAGCGCGGACGGCCGGCTCATCGCCATCGGCGAGATCTCGGGCAACCTCCTCCGACCGACCAAGGTCCTCACCAGCTAAGCGGATGCGCGTCGACAGTGGCCTGGGACGCAGGCAGGACGGTGACGCTCCCGTGGTGCTCACCATCGGCAACTTCGATGGCGTTCACCTCGGCCACGTCAGGCTGCTCGATGAGGTGGCGTCGGTGGCGCGGCGGCTGGATGCACAGACCGCGCTGCTCACCTTCGATCCGCACCCGCGCTGCGTGCTCGACCCGGCCCACTGCCCGCAATCGCTCACCACGCTGGCTGAGAAGCGTGACCTCCTCGCCGCTGGCGGGCTCGATCGCCTGGTGGTTCTCGGCTTCACGCGCGAGGTGAGCGCCTGGCGCGCCGAGCAGTTCGGCGACATGCTCGTGGGGGCATTCGACCTTCGGGCCCTGGTGGTGGGGCATGACTTCGCGCTGGGGCACAAGCGGCAGGGCGACGTCGCCTTCCTACGCGACTACGGAGCGCGACACGGCTTCGCGGTGGAGCAGGTCGAGGCTATCCGTGTCGGTGCCGAGACGGTGTCGTCGTCGCGGATTCGCTCCCTGGTCGCGGACGGCGACGTGTCGGTCGCGGCGGGGCTGCTCGGTCGCCCGTACTTCATGGATGCGACCGTCGAGCACGGTGAGGAGGTGGGACGGCACCTCGGCTTCCCCACCGCCAACCTGTCGATCGCCGCGGACAAGTGCCTGCCCGGACCGGGGGTCTACGCCATGTGGGTGCGCGTCGCCGGCGCCTGGCACGTGGCCGCGACCAACGTCGGCTACCGGCCCACCTTCGGCGGCGATCGTCTGACCGTGGAGGCGTTCCTGCTCGACTTCTCCGGCGACCTCTACGGCCGCGAGGTGCGCGCGGTTTTCGTCGAGCGGTTGCGCGACGAGCGTGCCTTCCCCTCGGTCGACGAGCTGGTGGTGCAGATCGGGCGGGACGTCGAGCAGGTGCGCTCCCTGCTCACCGGAGCGGCCCCGCCCGCGTTCTGACGGCGCGGACTGCTGCTCTATCGGCCGGGCATGCGGCGCTGGACAGCGCCCACCGTGACCACGGCTGCGCTGCCGAGGGAGACGGCGACCAGCGCGAGGGCCCCGACCCACGACGGCCAACCGCCGCGAATCAGAAGCAGCGCCGCCACCAGCAGCGCAGCCGGCGCGAACAGCCCGGCCAGCCCCAGGGTCGCCGGGGTCACCCAGGAGTTGCGCAGGGAGAGCCCCCCGGGTCGGGAGAGCATCACTCCCATGAACAGGTCGCCGGCCGCCACCACCGGTGCCATACGGCCCCCGAGCTCAGGCGCCGGTCGATCCGGGACCGCGGTGAACCGATTGGGCATGTGCGCAGGGTGTCACGATCGCTGAGTCCTGTGTGCGCCGCACCGTACCCAGGTGAGCCGATCAGGGGTCCACAGCGTACTCGTAGAACACGTTGGCGCCATCACCGCGTACCGGGACGAATCCGTTCCGTTCCAGGACGCGCTGGGACGCGAGGTTGGTCCTGGCCGTGTCCGCGCGCACCATCGTCACCTCCGGTTGCGCCATCGCCAACTCGACGATCCAGCCAACCGCCTCCGTCGCATACCCCCGTCCCCGTACGTCCTCGGCGATCGCGTAGCCGATGCGGGTCGCGTGGTCATCGCCTGGGGCGCCGTGGAACCCGACGTGACCGACGGTCGTGTCACCTTCGCTCTCGACGACGTGGTACATCCCGAAGATGTCCGCGTCGGCGGTACCACGTTCGAGCATGCGCAGTGCGAAGAAGCGAGTGCCCTCGTCCGGATACGCGCGGGCGGTCGGGCCTTCGATGACCACGGTTTCCTGGACCAGCGCCAACGCCTCGTCGATGGTGGCGCGACGGTAGCGAAGGCGCGGCGATGGCACCAGCCTGACTCTGCCATGTCGACCAATGCGCTCAGCTTGCGGGGGCGAAGGGAACCGCCTCGATCTGATACACGGGATACGGCCCGCTCGACCAGGTCACCGGCGAATCAGAGGGCTCGTAGCGGTACGCGAAGCTCGTCGGAACGGCGGAGCCCGTGCTGTAGACGCCGGACACCTCGATGTGGAAGTGCTCGCTGGCCGTGATCGGGACTCCCGGGGCGGCGGCCAGCCCGCGGTACTTGTGGTAGACGGGGCACTTGGCATCCGCGTCGGGCCACGTCCCTGTGGCAGCGTCGAAGGTTGGTGTCCCAGTGGGTGCGGACGGGTCCGAACTATCCTGCCCATGGACGTTGGCGTCAGTGGTGGGGTCATGGAAGTCCCAATGAACGCCGTCGGCGACGATGGACACGGCCACCCGGCCGGACACGCCAACGGGCAGCTGTCCCGCCACTCCGTGAAGGGCGAGCGGCAGGGTCAGCGTGAAGGGGTTGGGGGTGGCGGACCCGGTGGGCAGCCCGGTGTTGAGGCTCACGCAGGTGGGCATGCCGACGTACGTCGGAGAGCCGTTGGCCGGGAGGCTGACGATCCCGCCGCGGCGGAAGCTGTGCCACAGTGCGTCGGCGGTCCGATTCACCTGAGCGAAAAAGCCGGGAACGGTCGTGGTCATCTGGGCGTCGAGGTGCAGCGGGTCGGATCCGGCGACCTTCAGCTCGCTGCAGTACTCGGGCCCGTAGACCGGGAGTCCGTGCGAGTTGACATTGATCTGGTCATGGACCACCTGGCCGACCTGCACGTACACGGTCTCCAGGAACGTCCAGGTGGTCGCGTCCTCCGAGGCAGCTTCCGCGCCTGGAACCGCTGGTCCGGCGGGAATGTAGAAGTTGGACGCGGAGTACTGAGGTGAGCTGAGGAGCGCCTCGATCGCCGCCACCGGCTGATCGAACGCCGAGCTGGTGGCGGCGCTGATCTGCTGCTGCTGAAAAGCGTTGAGCTCGTCGGCGATCCCCTGAGCCTCCGCCGCCGCATCCGCGTTCTGTTGCGCCGCTGTTTTAACTGGCTCGGCGGGTACCGCAACCTGGAGCGGTCCGGTGGGGGAGCCGATGGGGAGGGGCGATTGGATGGTCGCCGTGGCCGTGAGGCCCGTCTCCGGGTTGCCGGACACCAGCGGGGCGAGAGTGACGTAGGCGCGGCTTGGGACGCCCGTGGTGGAGTTGAGCGTGCCGGTTGACAGCTGCTTGGTGGCGATGCACGGGGACCCAAGGGGTGGGCCTGGGGAGGCGCCGAGAACGCCGTTGCCGTCGTTCTGTGGTGTTGGCGCCGCGGGCGGTGGCAGTCCGCACGCCAGGGCGGCACCGATGCCGGATGTTCCACCACCGCCCGCGCCACCGCAGCCGCCAGCTCCAAAGCCCGTGGCCAGCGCGATCCGCGTTTGTCCTGCGTACAACCAGACCGACGTTGCGGCGAAAACTACAAGGGCCGTTCCGAGGCCGCGTTTCATGCTCCGCACCATTGTGTTGGGGCGGCGCGGTCGGTACAAAACGCGGCGCCATCTGCGAACCATAGGTCTCCTAGAAGGGCATCATGGCGCAAGGTGCCGGCAGAAATGGTCACAGTCGGGTTCGGCGTGGCTGCAACGGTGTGCGTGCCAGCGCCCGGACTGGTGGCTAAGATGGCACAAGGACCAGGATAATGCTCTGTGAGCACATAGGAGTCGTGTGTGACCTCTCCGAACGAGCTAAATAACTGGGTGCCTGCCGTGTTCATCTGGAACAACACGTATTTCTGAGCAAACAGATCGCAATCCGGGTCGATAACACTGCTGCCGGCACGCATCAACTTATCCAAGGTGGCGTTGACAACTTGGGGTGATTCAATGCGCGAGGTAAGAGCGTACTGGTCGTTTAATTCACTCCACCGCAACCAGATCCCCGTCCGGTTCGCAGCTGTTGCCCACGATTGCGCAACGGGGTCAGAGACGGCCGCTTGAGTTCCGTTTATCACATTCGACGGTACGGGCGTAGCGTCCGTAAGATTCGCCGGCGGTACCTTGGTGACGCCATACGGTGCCCACACCGCCGCGCACGCGGCCGGCACCTGTGCGATCGCCGTCGTCGTGGTCACCGACGCGCAGGGACCGGCCGCAGCGCTGGGACGG
>DASZKZ010000031.1:0-15061 GCA_035552595.1 Candidatus Dormiibacterota bacterium | reverse complement strand
CCTGACCCCTACCTCTCCGCGCGCAAGAGCGACCTCCTGGACGAGCTGCGTCGCTACCAGACGATGTTCGAGCGCGGCGCGCTCGGCCAGCTCACCGTCGACTACCCCTCGTTCGACATCGGCGCCGGCAACCGGGCAATGTGCGCCATGACGGGGTACAGCGCCGCCGAGCTGGCCGGCATGAACGTGGCGGTGATCATCCCCGGCGACCACAACTCCGGCGCCGAGACCACCGACCAGTTGGTCGCCGGCACCGTCGACGGATACTCCGTGGAACGGTCGCTGCGGCGCCGCGACGGCACCATGATCCCGGTGCTCTCCACCGTCTCGGCGGTGCGCGATGACGACGGCAGGCTCCTCCAGCTGCTGGTCCTCCTCCAGGACCTCACCCAGCAGAGGCTGGCGGAGCAGGTGCAGCGGCGCAGCCAGGCGGTCATCGACGCCGCGGTGGCAACCCTTCCGGTGACCTTCACGACCGTCGACCGGGACCTGCGCATGACCTCGATCGCGGGTGGGCTCGAGCGCGCCGGGACACGGGTCGGGGACTTCCTCGGCCACCACATCTCCGAGTTCACCACCGATCCGGAGAGCCTGCAGGCGCTGGCCAGCGC
Source organism: Candidatus Dormiibacterota bacterium (assembly GCA_035552595.1). Classification (GTDB taxonomy): domain Bacteria; phylum Chloroflexota; class Dormibacteria; order Aeolococcales; family Aeolococcaceae; genus Aeolococcus. The sequence continues at coordinate 14,450 of DASZKZ010000031.1, read as the reverse complement.
GCTGGCCGGTGTCGAGTCGACGGCGCGCACCGTGGTCGGCGGCGAGTCGTACATGACCCTGTGTGCGCCGCTGCGCGACGGCGGTGACGTCACCGGTGTCGTGTCCATCACCACCAACATCAGCGCCGAGGTGTCGGCCGAGGCCAAGCGGCGCGAGGCCGATGAGCTGAGGCTGTTCATGGCCCATCACGACGCCCTCACCGGCCTCCCCGGGCGGTCGTGGCTGATCGAGCACCTCGGAGATCTGGCGGCCGCCAAGCAGGGCGCCGGAGCGCTGCTGCTCCTCGACCTCGACGACTTCAACCTCATCAACGACAGCCTCGGCCACGAGGTGGGTGACGCGGTGCTCCTCGACGTCGCCGGCCGCGTGACCAGCGCGTTCCCGGAGTGGACCGTCACCCGCTATGGCGGCGACGAGTTCGCGCTGGTGGCCCCGTTCACGGTGGAGCGGGCCGACGCCGTGGCGGCGGCGGAGGGCGTCCATGCCGTCCTCGATACCGACATGGAGGTGGGCCCCCACTCCCTGCGGGTCACCGCCAGCGTCGGCGTCGCTCTGGGACAGGGGCGGAGCGCCTCGTCGACACTGCTTCGCAACGCGGACTCCGCGCTGTCGCACGCCAAGGACGCGGGCCCCGGCCAGTACCGGCTCTACGACGCCGCCATGCGCCGCCAGGTCCAGCACCGCCTGGAGATGCAGGGCGGCCTTCGGGTCGCGCTCGGCGCCGGGGAGCTGAGCATCGCGTACCAGCCGATCGTCGATCTGGCCCGCCGCGACATCGTCGGTGCCGAGGCGCTGCTGCGCTGGAAGCATCCCGAGCGCGGCCAGGTGTCCCCGGCGGAGTTCATCCCAGTCGCGGAGCAGAGCGGGCTGATCGTGCCCATCGGCCGCTGGGTGATGGACACCGCGTGTGACGACGTGCTCGCCCTGCAGCGCACTCACGGCATCTACGTCTCGGTCAACGTCTCGATCCGGCAGCTCACCAGCGGCGGCTGCGCGGAGTGGGTCGAGGAGGTGCTCGCCCGCATCGGGCTGCAGCCGTGCGCCCTCACCGTCGAGGTCACCGAGAGCGCCCTCATGGACGACATCGGCGAGATCCGAACCGCCTTCAACCGGCTGCGCTCGCGGGGCGTCCGGGTGGCCATCGACGACTTCGGCACCGGCTACTCGTCGCTGTCGCGGCTGCAGCAGCTGCCCGTCGACGTCATCAAGCTCGACCGCGGCTTCGTCACCGGCGTGGACGTGCGCGCCGAGGCCCGTGGCATGGCGGCGGCGATCCTGCAATTGAGCGCCGCCATCGGAGCCGGCGTGGTGGCCGAGGGGATCGAGACCGAGGCCGAGGCGGCCACGCTGCTCGACCTCGGCTACACCCACGGGCAGGGATACCTGCTGGGCCGGCCCATGCCCATCGAGGATCTCGCGGCCCGCCTGCGCGCCCCGCTGGACTACGCGGTGCGCGAGCTCCAGTAGCCGAACGCGACGGCGGCGACGCCGACCACGATCGCCAGCAGCGCGCTGCGCTCCCAGTGCACCGGACGAACGATCAGGGCGACGAGCAGGGCGACGGCGCACACGGCGCCGATCAGCCACGAGATGGAGGTTCTCTTCATGCGACCACGGTAGGTGATCAGGCGACGGTGGCGCATCCCTATCCTGTCCCCACCGATGGCAACCACCGTCAGCCCGCCCGGCGTCAGCGAGAACGACCCGCCTGCGCAGACCACCGCCTTCCACGGCCGGCGGCCGCGGCACGACGGTCACATGGTCATGGAGACCCACGGGATGGCGCCCATCCCCGAGGACCAGCGCTACGGCGGCTCCTGGCGGAACTTCACCGTCTGGTTCGCGCCCAACATGGAGCTGTCCGGCGTCTTCACCGGCACGCTGGCGTTCACCCTGGGGCTGGGCTTCTGGCCGGGAGTGCTGGCCATCGTGGTCGGGGTGATCCTGGGCGCCCTGCCCGTGGGCCTTCTGGCCACCTGGGGACCGAAGACGGGCATGGGCCAGCTCCCCCTGGCCCGGCTCCCGTTCGGCAAGACGATCGCGGTTCCCGCGGCGGTGCAGTGGCTGACCTCGGTGGCCTGGGATGCGCTGGTCGGGCTCTTCGGCGCGCAGGCAGCACAGCTGCTCTTCCACGTTCCGTTCTTCGTGGGCGCCATCGTCGTCCTGGCATTGGAGGGCGTCATCGGCTTCCTGGGATACGAGTTCATCCATCAGCTCGAGAAGTGGGGCAGCGTGATCCTCACGGTTCTCTTCGTGGTGCTCTCCGTGAGGATCCTCCAGCACGGCGACATCCCCACAGCCAACACCGTCCACGGTGGTGCGGCGGTGGGCGCCTTCATCCTGATGACCACGATCGCCTTCAGCGGTTCCTTCAGCTGGGCCAGCTATGCCGCCGACTACAGCCGCTATCAGCGCAAGGACACGCCCTCGGCGCCGATCTTCCTGTGGACGCTGGCGGGGTTGTCGGCGTCGTTCATCTGGGTGTACGCCATCGGCCTGGCCGGAGCACGGGTGCTGATCGACCAGACCGCCGGTGGTGTGCAGACGCTGGTCGGCGGAGGCCTTGTCGGCATCCTGGCGCTGCTCGCGGTCATGTTCGGCGCCATCACCGGCAACGCGCTCAACGACTACTCGGGGTCGCTGGCCATCCAGTCGGCCGGGGTCAGGATCAAGCGCAACTGGACCGCCGCCTTCGGCACCGTGCTCGCCTTCGGCCTCATCCTCTGGCTCAACTCGGGCAGCCTGTCGAGCAAGTTCCAGAACGTGCTGCTCTTCAGCGCCTACTGGATCGCTCCCTTCCTGGCCATCATCCTGATCGACTGGAACCACCGCCGCGGCACCGTCAGCAGGGAGCGGCTGGCGCGGCTCATGTCCTTCCGTGACCTGTCGCTGAGCTGGCCCGCGCTGGTGGCCCTGCTGGTGGGCTTCGGCGCCATGGTGCCGTTCATGAACACGGGGCTGGTGCTGGGACCGGTCGCCCGCGCCCTGCAGGGCGCCGACCTCTCGTTCTACGTCGGCTTTCTGGTCGGAGGCGTCGTCTACTGGGCGCTGCGGCGGTTCGACGCGCGTCACCGCGCCGCCTGGGGCAGCGCTTAGATCGCGTCGACGTCCTCCTCGCCGGCGTGCACGCGGGAGATGTGGTACGGCACGTTCATCACCACCGTGCGCGGACGGAAGAGCAGGGTGGCCTTGAGCCGCAGCGCCGTCTGGTTGTGGAGCAGGTTGTGCCACCAGCGGTTGGAGACCAGCTCCGGCACCACCACCACCAGGGTGTCCTCGGGACGCTGCCGTCCGATGGCGTCGAGGTAGGCGATCAGCGGCTTGATGTAGGAGCGGTAGGGCGTGTCGATGATGGTCAGGGGCACGTGGTTGCCCCACGCCTCCCAGCGCGCGCGCAGCGCCGCGATGTGCTCCTCGCTGTCACAGACGTGCACGGCGAGGACGGTGGGCGAGAAGGTGCGCGCCATGGTCAGCGTCTCCAGGGCGATGGCGTTGAGGTCGGTGATGGGCACGATGAAGGTCGCGTGCACGCTGATGGGCCGGGCGGGGATCTCCGAGGAGATGTGGGCGGCGACGTCGGTGTAGTGCCGGTTGATCGACCGGAAGATCATCACCAGCGTGGGGATGATGAGGATGACCACCCAGGCACCCTCGAGGAGCTTGGTGGCGCCGAAGACCACGAACACCACCCCGGTCAGGCACATGCCGATGACGTTGAGCGGCAGGCCGCGCCGCCAGCCGGGCTCGCGCCGCCTCAGCCAGCGCACCACCATGCCCGCCTGGGACAAGGTGAAGGCGAGGAACACGCCCACCGCGTAGAGCGGGATGAGCGCGGCGACGTTGGCGCTGAACACCACCTCGAGGAGCATCGCCAGCAGCCCCAGCACCACGATCCCGTTGCTGTAGGCGAGCCGGTCGCCCATGCGCCGGAACTGATGCGGGGCGTAGTCGTCGCGCGCCAGGAAGAAGAGGAGGCGGGGGAAGTCCGAGAAGGAGGTGTTGGCGGCGAGGATGAGGATCAGCGTGGTGGCCACGGCCACCACCACGAAGAGCGCCGAGCCGTTGCCGAAGGCGTGGGTGGCGAGCTGGGCGAGGATGCTCTGGTAGGTGCAGCTGCCTCCTGACGCGACCGCCGCGCACTGGGGGTGGAGCGAGTCGAAGGGGCGCAGCCCGAGGTGCTGCGAGGCCACGGTGACGCCCACGAACATGGCCGCCAGGACCATCCCCATGACGCTCAGGGTGATGCGCGCGTTGCGCCACTCCGGCGGCTTGAACGCCGGCACGCCGTCGCTGATCGCCTCGACGCCGGTGAGGGCGGTGCACCCCGAGGCGAACGCGCGCAGGATCAGGAAGATGGTGAGGCTCTCGGCGCCGTGGATCGCGGCGGTCTCGCTGGCGGGGAGGATCGACCCGGTCAGGCCGCGCACCAGCAGGGTGACCAGCATCACGAACATGGCCCCGATGAACAGGTAGGTGGGGGCCGCGAAGATGGAGCCGGACTCGCGGACGCCGCGCAGGTTGCCGACCATGATCACTGCGATCAGGCCCGCGCAGATGCCCACCCGCTGCGTCGCGGCGGCGGGGATGGCGCTCTGGATCTGGTCGACGCCGCTGGCCACCGACACCGCCACGGTGAGCACGTAGTCGGTCATCAGAGCAGCCGCGGCCACGAGCCCGAAGTTTGGGCCAAGGTTGTCCTTGGCAACGATGTACGAGCCCCCGCCCTTGGGGTAGGCGCGAATGGTCTGCCGGTAGCTGAGCACCACGAACGCGAGCAGGACGACGATGGCCACCATCACGCCCAGCGAGACCCCCAGGGCGGCGGCGCCGGCGACGGCCAGCACCACCAGGATCTGCTCGGTCGCGTAGGCCACCGAGGAGAGCGCGTCCGAGGAGAGCACGGCGAGCGCCTTGACCTTGGTGAGGCGCTCGCGGGCGAACTGGCTGGTGCTCAGCGGCGCTCCGATGAGCGCGTTGCGGGCCCGGGCGCGGACGTGCGCGAACCCGTGCGTCTGCGCACCCGGCGGCGGCGTCGCCTGGAGCAGGCCCGGTGCCAGCCGGTCGAAGCCCAGCCGCTCCGAGCGGATGATGCGCACGTAGCGCGCGTCGGGGCGGGTGCTGCGCCGCTCGATGGCCGCGAGGTCGGGCGAGATCGGCCAGAGCGGCGACTCCCCGGCCGCGGTGGGCATGGCATCCCATGCCTTGCCGGCCTCGCGGAGCGCCTCCACCTCTGCCGCCGGCAGCGACGCGGCGGGCACCTGGCCGTTGAACTGCGGCGCTCCCGCCGCCGGCGGCGAGCCCGGGGCGCCGCTGTCAGGCGACAGCGTCATCACCGGAGCCGCCGGCGGCGCGCCGCAGCGGTTCGATTCGCGGCAGCAGACGCAGCGTCCCTCCCGCCTGCGGTTCCAGCTCGTCGAGATCGAGACGGAGCACGCGCACCCGCAGCCAGCGGCGCCGCTCCACGAGCACGTCGCAGCCATGCCCGCGGTGGATGACGGCGACGATCCTGCCCAGCGGCCGGCCGGACGCGGACACCACCGGGACGCCGTGGAGGGCGCTGAAGTCGAATCTCTCGGGGTGCACCGGAGCCATGGGAGTAGCCTGTGCCCGGCTCCGTCAACGAGCCATCAACGGCGTCGTTGCGAGAGGCCGGCCGCCGAGAGCCCGTCACGCTTCGGTAATGGTTGGGCGGTGAGGATCCGCCTCCCCAAGGCGTCGCGGGACATTGGAGGGATGGGATCATGGCCGCCGAGCGGAGATGAGGCCGACCGACCGGCGGCGCCCGGCACTGACCCACGGATGGCCGGCAGTGCTCAGCGTCGCCGCCGTCTTCGTCACTCTGCGCCTGCCCAGCCTGGTGGAGCCGCCCACGTTCAACGACGAGGGCACATACGCTGACATCGGCTGGGCGCTCGACCACGGAGCGGTGCTCTACCGCGATGTCTGGGGCCACTACACCCCCGGTGTCTACTGGCTCGGAGCGGCCATCAACCTGCTGCATACGTCGGTGCTCGCGTTCCACAGCGTCCTCGCCGCCGCGGTCGCCATGACGGCGCTGGGCGTCTGGCTCTTCTGCCACCGCTTCGCGGCCGACTCCGTCGCCTGGGCGGCGACCGTTGCCTTCGTGATCCTGGCGTCGCTGCCGACGCTCGAGGGCGATGTCCTCTATGTCGAGGTCATCGGCGCCCTGTTGGTCGTGTGGGCCGTGCTGGTCATCGCCCGTCCCACCGAGGTCAGCGCGCGCGCCGCGACCTCAGCCGGGCTCCTCCTCGCCAGTGCGCTGCTCTTCAAGATCACGTTCGCGGCCGACGCGGTCGCGGTCGCCACCATCCCGGCAGTGATCGCGCTGGCCTCGGGGCGAAGGCCGGGCCGCCAGGAGGCGAGAACCGCGGTGCTGGTCGCGGCTGGCGCGCTGGCGCTTCTCGTCGCGGCGGCGGCAGCACTCTGGCTGGGGGGCTCGATGCCCGGGCTGATCGATGTCCTGACCCATCAGGACGAGTCGTACCTGCAGTCGGTGAGCGGTGGCGGGGCCGCAGGTGGGGTCGCGCCGAGCGGGAGCGCGGGCTCGATCGTCCTGCTCCTGACGATCACTCGCATCCTGGTGGTGCTGGCCGTAGGCACAGCGCTCAGCTGGTGGCTGACGCACCGCCGCCAGGTTGGGGCGAGCATCGCGGCGTGGTGGTTGACCTGGAGCCTGGCGGCGGTCGTCGTCAGTGACCTGGGCCTGGCGCACTACGCGCAGCAGATGGAGCCCCCGCTGTGCATCTGCGCGGCGCTGGTTGCGGCACGGCTGGCGCGCCGGCTGCCGGTTCGCGATCTGGCAGCCGCCGCCGCGACCACGGTGAGCGCCTGGGCGGTGTGCCTCGCCGGACTCATCGCGCCCACGGCGGAGGCGTCACTGGTCGTGCCCCAGCCGGTCGCCGCCTTCGCGTCCTCCTTCGTATCGCCACACGAGATCACCCACTACCTCGGCAGAGGCTGGCAGCGAGCCCTCGGCACCATCACGCCGGCCTCCTACCGGGCCAGCTTCGGTCCCGAGCCCGCGCTGGTGCGGCGGACGGTGTCGACGATCACAGCGCACAGCCGGCCGACCCAGCGCGTCTTCGTCTGGGGACGGGTGCCCTGGGCGTACGCGCTGAGCGCCAGGCTGCCCTCGGGGCGGTACACCTCGCTCAACTCTTCGTACACGCTCGATCCCGGGGCGAGGCGGCGCCTGATCAGCGAGCTGCGGGCCCACCTCCCGGCGGTGCTCGTCGCGTTCGATCCGTTGCCCGGGGCGGTCACCGCGATGCTGCACCAACAGCACTACCGTCGCCTGCCCGGGCAGGTCGAAGGGGAGGTCACCTGGGTCGCGCCCGCGAGATCGTGAGCCCGCCGTGGGCGAGAGGGCGTCACCATCTGGTAATGATCGACCGTGAGCATGGTCGAGCCGGCACGGAAGGGTCGGCGCGACCGCCCACGTCCGAGGAGAGCATGACCACAGCTGCCGCCGCGGGCCGGCCGTCGCGCCACGTCGCCACGTTCCGCTTGCTGCGCAGCTTCAGACAGCGAACCCGGTGGACGGAGCCGGCGTTCGTGGTGTACGGGTTGCTGCGGGTGCCCTCCTTCCTGGAGCCGCACTGGTACACCGACGAGGGCGGGGCCGCCGCCGCCGCCAAGGCGCTGCTCCAGGGCCGCGTCCTCTACTCGCAGATCTGGAGCAACAAGCCGCCCCTCCACCTCTGGACGGTGGCGGTCAACATGCTTCTCTTCCGCGGATCTGAGGCGGGCCTCCATGTCTTCACGCTGATCAGCGGCGCGCTGACGCTGGCCGCGGTGGCGTACGCGGGCCGGCCCCTGCTGGGCCGCGGGCGCACCATCGCCGCCCTCCTGGTGGTCGCCGTCCTCCTCGGTTCGCCGCTCTTCGACGCCGAGCTCGCCGTCCCGGAGAGCTTCCTGATCGCCCCCGCGGCGTGGGCCGGGGCCCTGGTCCTGCGACGGGCGTCGGGTGTCCCCGGCGGCCCGGCACGATGGTGGCCGGTGGTGGCCGGCCTCCTCGCGGCCACCGCCATCGCCTACCAGCAGACGGCGGTCGCCGACGCCGCCGCCTTCCTGCTCATCCTCGTGCTCAGCCCGCGGGTCAGCGCCCGCGAGGCCCTGCTCTTCGCGGCCACCGCGGCGGCGGCCACCGCCGCCTGGCTCATCCCCGCCCTGGTCACCGCCGGCCCGGCCGCGGTCGCCTACGCGCTGGTGGGCTTCTACGTTCCCTACTCGCAGTCGGTCCTGCCCGCCAGCCAGAGCGGCCTGCTCCACCTCGCCGCCGGCATCGTGGGCTCTGTGGGGCTGATCTGCGTCGGAGCCATCCTGACGCGGAGGAGCACCAGCTTCCTCTGGGCGGCCTGGGTGTGGGCGGGGGCCGACCTGCTCGTGGCGGCGGCGGCACAGATGCCCTTCTCCCACTTCCTGGTGGTGGCGGTGGCCTCGGCGACCCTGGCGTTCTTCAGCATCCGGCTGCCGGTCCTCCACGGCGTCCCCGTGCTCGCCCGGCTGGGCGCGTGCGCGGTGATCGCCGGCGTTCTCGGCGCTGGGTCGATCGCCCGGGTCGCCGGCGTCGACTGGGTGCCCCAGTGGGCCACCGCCGGCACCGTCTCCGAGCCCCGCGACCTGCTCACCTACTATGGCGGCGCGCTCCAGGTGATGACCCGGCAGCGCACCCTCGCCGACCTTCAGGACAGCTTCGACGACCGGGTGGGCGGGGACCGCGCCACCGCCGCCTGGATCAAGGGCCACGGGCTCAGCAAGCACACCGCGGTGGCGTGGTCGTCGGACGCCTGGCTCTACGTCATGGCCGACCTCGACGTCGCCCTGCCCACCCCGCCGATCTACAACGACGAGGTCCTGCTCGGCAACCAGGGCCAGGTGGCCCAGGCGGTCCGGGACATCGACCCCGAGATGATCATCACCAGCGACGACGCCCTCACCAACTTCCCCGAGGTGCAGCCGCTGCTGGCCAGCAACTACCGGGCGGTCGACCGCGAGCAGTGGAACACCGTCTGGCTCCGCAACGACGCACCCCTGCCCGCCCCCTCCTCGTGAGCAGGCCCGCTCAGTCCTCCGGCGCCATCCGCACCCCCACCGGCTGCGCCTGATCGGCGGCGCCGGCGCGCCGGCCGGTGAGGTCGACGCGCCGCGCCCCCGGCTGCGGAGGCGGGGTGGCGACGGGGGCGGGGACCGCTCGCGACAGGGCACGGCGGGTGGTGAGCCGGAGCAGGGGCACGCGGAGCACCGCCTCGAGCACGATCCGGGTCGACATCTTGCTCGTCCCCTGGGCCCGTTCCGTGAATACGATGGGCACCTCGACGATGGTGAAGCCGCGCAGGGCCGCCCGGTAGTTGAGCTCGATCAGGAACCCGTATCCGGAGCTGCGGATGGAGGCCACGTCGAGGGAGGCCAGCGCCGATCGGCGCAGGCACCGAAAGCCGCCGGTGACGTCGCGCAGCGAGAGCCCCAGGGTCACCCGCGCGTACAGCGAGCCCGCCCGGCTGAGCACCCGGCGGAACAGCGGCCAGCCGCTGGTGCCGCCCCCCTCCGTCCACCGCGAGCCCACCGCGACGTCGGCGCCACCCTCGTGGACGGCGGCCAGCAGCCGGGGGAGGTCGGCGGGATCGTGGGAGTGGTCGGCGTCCATGGTGATGAGGTACTCGAACCCGCTCGACAGCCCCCGGGTCAGCCCCGCGATGTACGCCTGTCCCAGGCCGGATTTGCGCCGCCGGTGGAGGACGCTGACCCGGGGGTCGGAGGCGGCGAGGCGGTCGGCGATCTCGCCGGTGCCGTCCGGTGAGCCGTCGTCGACGACCAGGAGGTGGAACGCCTCACCCTGGGCGAGGATGGCCGCCGCCAGGCTGGAGAGGTTCTCGCGCTCGTTGTAGGTGGGCACGATCACCAGCGCGCGCAGGCCGGCCGCCGTCATCTCCACGCCCCGAGGATACGGGAACCCGGCCCTACACTCGGCCGCGATGAGGCGCCAGGCAGCGATTGGTGACCTGCCGGCGGGCCGGGGGGCGGCCATCGCCGCCGTCGTCGTGGTCCTGGTGGTCCTGGTGGCCGGGGCGATGGTCGCGGTGGTCGCCACCCGGCCGCTGTTCCCCCATCACATGGAGCTGGGGCTGGCCGGCTTCGAAGCCTCGGTGGCCGCGCCGCTGCCGGTGCGCACCGTCCTCCCCGGCGGCGCGGTCCTGTACACCCGCACCGACTGTCCCGCCTGAGCGCCCCGGACCACTCCGCTAGACTGCCGGGCGTGAAGCGCCCCGGCGCGATCCCCTGGCTCTGCGGGGTCATCGCACTGGCCGTGAGCGGGGCGGCCGTCATGGTGATGATCGCCCCCCAGCACTGGCGCGTCAGCGCGCTGGTGCGCATGGCCAACACCGATGCGATCGCTCCGCTGGCACTGCAGACCGACCCCAGCTTCGTCCAGGTCACCTCCGCCAACCACTACGACGGCGTCTACAACTACACGATCGCCCGCGATCCCCTGGCTCTGGGCGAGGCGCACACGCTCATCGACGAGTCCCCGTACCGCTACGGCCACGCCGGCTACGGCTGGCTGACCTGGCTGGTCAGCGCCGCCAACCCGCTGGAGGTGCCCAGGACGCTGCTGTTCCTCGGCCTGCTCGGCATGGCCGCGTCGGCGGTGGTGGTCAGCCTCATCGCCGTGGAGCTGGGCTGGACCGCGTGGGCGGGCCTCTTCGCGGCGTTCAGCCCGGGCTTGATCGGAGGCGTGATCGCCGACACCACCGAGCCCCTCGGCGTCGCCGTGATCGCGCTGGCCGTGCTCCTCTGGATGCGCGGCCGCGTCGGCTGGTCGGCGGTCTTTCTCATCGCCGCCTGCCTGGTCAAGGAGCCCTACGTGCTGGTGCCCGCGGCGCTGGCGTTGTGGGAGGGCATCCGCTGGCTGCGGGGAACCCGCCCCGACCGGCTCCTCCACCGCGGCCTGGCGCTGGCGGCGGGCCCGGTCCTGTTCGCCGTCTGGTACACGTACCTCCGCCTCCACTTCGGGATCTGGCCGTTCCGGGCCAGCGTGGGCCTGTTCAGCGCCCCCCTCGCCGGCTGGGTGGACACGCTGCAGAGAGCGGTGGGGCTGGGCCAGGTGGACTTCAACGGCGCTCAGCTGGCCGGCGCCATGGTGCCCATCCTCATCGCCATCGCCGCCGGGCTCATCGCCGGGGCCACGCGCGCCGTCCGGCTGCGCTCGCCGGTCGACGTGCTCTTCCTGCTCTTCTTCGGGGTCACCGCGCTGCTCAACTGGTGGACGCTGCTCTTCCCCAAGGACCTGATCCGCGAGCTGGTCCTGCCCCTGCTGCTCCTCCCCGCCGCCCTGGCGGGGCTGCGCTCCCGGCCGGGAGCGCTTGCGGGGGACGCGCTCAGCGCAGGTAGCGCCGCGAGCGCAGCCCCATCCGGTGGAGCCGGTACCTGACCAGGGTCCAGAGCGTCTCCAGCCCGTACACGATGGACACACGCAGGTTGACCGACGACGCCTCGGCGAAGTAGCGCGTCCGCACCGGCACCTCGGCGACCTTGAACTTGAAGTGCGCGGCCTGGACGAGGATCTGCGTGTCGAACGCGAAATCGTTGGAGTTGCGCAGGAAGGGGACCGTCTCCAGGAACCGGGCGCTGAAGGCGCGGTAGCCGGTGTGGTACTCGGAGAGGCCCAGCCCCAGGACGCTGTTCTCACACTCGGTCAGGAAGCGGTTGGCGATGCGCTTCCACCACGGCATGCCTCCGGCGCGCGCCCCACCGGCGGTGAGAAATCGAGAGCCGAGCACGACATCTCCGCGTCCGGAGCGCACCGCGTCGACCATCTCGCGGAGGATGGCGGGGTCGTACTGGCCGTCGGGATGGAGCATGACCACCACCCCCGCCCCCTCGCGGAGCGCCTCCATGTAGCACGTCTTCTGGTTGGCGCCGTAGCCGGCGTTGTGGGGGTGGGCGATGACCACCAGGTGGAGAGCCGCGGCCAGCTCGACGGTGCCGTCGTGGCTGCCGTCGTCGACCAGGATGATCTTGTCGGCGATGCCCGCGGGGATGTCGCGCAGCGTCCTCTCCAGCGTGCGGACGGCGTTGTACGCCGGCATCACGATGATCGTCCTGTCGATGGCGGGGCGCGCCGCATCCGCCTTCGCGGCTCTGCTCATGGACTTTGTTGATCGCGCCACGCCCGGCATCGTATGCCCCGGGGGCAGGCGGAAACGGAGCGCGACCCTGACGTCACACCGCGGTCGCGTCCCAGCGACCGTCGGCCTTGGCGCGCTCCACCTCGGCGAGGCCCGCGGGATGCATCCGCCCCGCGCTGATCAGCCTGCCGACGCGGCCGACGTTCGATGCCGACCAGTTGCTGCGGGCCCGCCGCGGAGTGACGCGCATGCAATAGGTGGCCTGGTCGCGGCGCCGCACCTGGCCGTCGATCCAGCCGTGGCAGAGCGCCTCCTCGACCGCCTCCTCGTAGCTGAGGCTGGTGGGCTCAGTGGTGCCCTTCTTGGCCAGCACCAGCCAGATCCCCGCCTGCTGGTCGTGGTGCTCGCTCAGCCATGTTCGCCAGGCCGCGATGTCGGCGACCATCAGCTCGGGCAGCTCGCCCTCGCGCACGTCCGCCTGGTCAGCTGGTGCCACGAGAACCCGACTGTAGAGGACGAGTCCTCCGAATAGGGAGCGCCAGCCAGGTCATGCGGTCGCCACGGAGTGGACGGGAGTCCCTCAGCGACTGCCCGCCACCCTCTGATCGCCGATCCTGCGCCGAGCCGGCACCTCAGTCATACTCCGGTCGCACCTCAGGCCGATCCTGCTCCGGAAGTACAGCTGTGACCCGCTCCCGCCTCCTTCTCTCCTTGGTCTCCGCCTGCGCTGGGGTGACCGCGCTGCTGATGGCGTCGACGCCCGCCTCGGCGAGGACGACGGCGTCGGACCCGGGACGCACCCCGAGGAGCAGCACCACCGGGTTCGACGTCTCCTGGCCGCAGTGCCCGAGCAGCTTCCCCGGCGGCGGCGCCTTCGGGATCGTCGGCGTCACCAACGGGCGGCCATGGGGGGCCAACCCGTGCTTGAGCACCCAGTACGCGTGGGCGGCAGGCCTTCCCAGCGCCCCCGGCTTCTACATGAACACCGCCAACCCGGCTCCGCACAGCAGCTTCTACTGGCCGGCGTCGGGGTCGTCCGACCCGGCGCTGTGCAAGGACAGCACCAGCGTCGCCGACCCCGGCTGCGCGTATGACTACGGCTGGTGGGCGGCCGACAACGCGCTCACGTCGACGGTCGCCGCCCTCAGCGCCGCCGGCGCGCCCAGCTACGTGGCGACGAGCAGTGCCTGGTGGCTCGACGTCGAGACCGGCAACTCCTGGAACGGCACCGGCTCCGCCAACGCCGCCGACCTCCAGGGCTCGATCGACTACCTGCGCTCGCACGGGATCCCGTCGGTGGGCCTGTACTCCACCGGCTACCAGTGGAACGCCATCACCGGCGGCTACACCACCAGGTCCGCGCCGTCCTACGCGAGCGCGTGGCAGGCGGAGTTCACGAGCGCGTATGGGATCTCGTCGTCTCCGGACTGGGTCGCCGGGGCGGGCAGCGCGCGCCAGGCTGCCCGGCTCTGCAGCAGCTCCTTCACCGGCGCTGCGGTTCAGCTCACCCAGTACCCCTTGGGAGGCTTCGACGCCGACCTCCGCTGCTAGGCGTCAGGTGCCGGCCGGTATGTCCGCCCGCTGGAACACCTCGCGGATCACCCGGCAGCACTCGCACGACACCTCCTCGAGCCCGCCGCGATCGAGGGTGTTGACCCGCCCGCGGTGGTGGTGGATCAGGCCCGCGGCCTGGAGCACGCCCGCCGACACGGACCGCCGGCCGCCACGATTGCAGTCGTTTGCATTGGGACCGCCCTGTTGACCGGTTGCTGAGTCCCGGTTTCCGCATAGAATGGCCTCCGGTGGGCGGGGGCCTGACCTTGAGACGGGGGCGCCTTGGAGCAGAGCACGCGCGGGCAATCCGGCGGGAACGGGCAGGCGGACGCGGCCGACCACGAGGTGATTCGCGTGCTGGTCTGCGAGAACGACCCGGTGATGCGGTCGGCCCTCGCCGACCTGATCGGCTCGTTCCCCGGGGTGGAGCTCGCCGGCGTGGCCGCCGACGCCGACGAGGCGGGCGTCGAGGCAGCCCGCGTGTGCCCCGATGTGGCCCTGCTCGACGTGCGCATGCCCGGCGGCGGCGGGCCCGAGGCCGCCCGGCTGATCCGCGGGCACTGCCCCGACACCCGCCTCATCGCCTTCTCGGCGCACGCCGACCGGGCGGTGGTCATCAAGATGCTCCTGGCGGGGGTCACCGACTACCTGGTCAAGGGCGCCGACGACGAGGAGCTGGCGGAGGCCATCCGCCGCACCGGTCGCGGCCACCTGTCGCTCTCGCAGGCGGAGCTTGTGGAGCTGGT
>DASZKZ010000030.1:0-48559 GCA_035552595.1 Candidatus Dormiibacterota bacterium | reverse complement strand
CGCCCGCCGGCGCTGAGCCGCTGGGGGCGCTCGTACCACACCACGCGCGAACGGCCCTCGTCCGGTTGGACGAAGTACAGCACAAGGTGGGCCTCATCCGGCAGCGCGACCACACACCGGCCGCGGTTGGCGAGCTCCTCGAGAACTGCCACCGGGTCGGTGAACTGCATGGCCGTCAGGTGGCGGTTCATGGGAGCGCTGAGCACCTCGTACGGGAAGTAGCACGCTCCCAGTGACTGGTTCTGGCTGATGCTGCGCAGCGTCAGGGAGCGCAGGCGTTTGTCCCACGCAGTTGTGCTGGTCATCGGCCGATTACCGTCCCGTCCCGGCGCCCGACTCCGCCGCCACCCGGCCGTTGGTCTTGGCCGTCGACCTGTCGGAGGAGCCGGCCTTGGTGTCGCCATCCGACGCGGCACCCAGCCTCTTGGAACCCGACACCCGAATGCGCTTCGGCTCCGAGCTCTCGGCAACAGGCACGGTGACCTTGAGGATCCCGTTCTCGACGCTGGCACTGACGTTGTCGACGTCGGCACCGTCCGGCAGCGCCAGCTCGCGATACAGCCTGCCCGCGAAACGCTCGCGGCGGATGTACGACTCCTCCTTCTTCTCGGACTCGCCCTCGCGCTGCGCGTCGATGACCAGCCGCCCGCGCTCGGCGGTGATGGTGATCTCGTCTGGCGAGAAACCGGGGACGGCCGCCTCGATGTGCAGCGCGTTGCCGTCCCGGCGCACGTCGATCGGTGCAACCCGGCTCAGCGAGCCGGCGGGGGAGTTGCCTCTCACCGCTTGCGAGACGGTGCCGGCAAGCATGCGCTCGACCTCCTCCTCGAGAGTGGCGAACTGCGCGTCGGGAGCCCAGCGGATCAGTGTCATCGAACCACCTCCATAGTCGATCGACTGACTGCGAAGTGTCACCTTGAGCCATCGCGTGGGCGACGAGTCAAGGCTGTGGTGGCGACCTGTCGACACTGGTAGGGCGATCGGTGCCGCCCTCGCGCACCCACCGCCAACCACGCCTCCAACCTGGCTCCTCGTGCAAGAAACCGATCGCGTCAGCGGGAGGGCTTCTCCCAGTGCAGCAGGCGTGCCCGGGCGCGGCTCACGGTCACCTCGATGAGCGGCAGGTCGTTGACCCGGATCTCGCGCCGGTCACCGGCTCCCGCCGCGTCCACCGCGGCACGACTGTGCTCGACGAGGCGTGTCGCGACGTTGATGATCTCCCGGTAGGCGCTGGTCAGATACCAGCGCGCGGCCGGCTGGTCGCCGGACGCCACCCCATCCACCAGGGGTGCGTCTGGCGCCTGGGACGGCGCGGCGGCCGAGGCGATCAGCCGATACCCCTCCCGGCGCACGGTCATGATGACCTCGGGCTTGTGGGGATTCAGCTCCACCTTGCGGCGCAGACGGGAGATGTAGAGCTCGACCTGCGACACCCGGCCGCGGTATCCCGCCCCCCAGGCCCCACGCGCCAGGTCGTCGCGGCTGAAGGTCCTGCCCGGGTTGGCGAGCAGGAACGCGAACAGCTGCCACTCGCCGGGGCCGAGCACCTGGCGGCGGCCGGCGCGCTCGACGGTGTGGTTGGCCAGCCGCACCCAGAGGTCGCCCACCGTGGCGCCCCCAGCGAGCATCGAGCGCAGCGAGATGGAGCGTTGCAGCACAGCCTCGATGGCCAGGACCAGGTACTCGGGGTCGAATGGCTTGCCCAGCGCCAGGGTGGCGCCGGAGCGCAGCGCCGCCTTGAGCTCGGCGCCGTCCTCGGCGAGAACCACCAGTGGTCCTTCGAACGCGCTCCGCAGCCGGCCGAACGCCAGATCGGGAGCCGGGACGTCCCTGTAGCTCAGCACGATGAGCTCGACCCCGGTGGTCTCGACCGCGGCCAGCAGCTCGGGGAAGCTGGCGTGCATGGTGGCGGTCCAGCCCTCGTCTTGCGCGACAGCCGCCAGAGCTGCCCGGTACCCGTGTGACGACTCGAGAAGCGCGACCCGGGGCGGACCGGCGTGCTCGACTGAGCCCGTTGCCAGATCCGTCATGGTGGCCGACGGTCCTCCATGGCCCAAGTCTAGAGAGGCGAAGGAAACACGGCGGTGCCGAGGACCCCACTGTCCCTCGGCACCCCGCACACGTCGCTCAGGCGCGGCTAATGACCCAGAGCCGCGGTGGCCTGTTGATCCATGGTCGCCTCGACCGTCGCGATGTTGGCGCTGCTCGGGTTCTTGACGAAGTTGATCAGGTCCTGCCACATGTTGTGCTCCCAGCTGCCCTGCAGGTCGTCGAGGCTGAACACGAAGCTGCTCGCGTTCACCAGCGCCTTGGCGTCAGCCTGGGCGACCGGGTCCGGGTAGGCGCTCGACGGAACCGCCTTGCTCGGCGAGGCGAAGCCGCCCAGGTGGGCCCAGATCTCGGCGCCGTTGGGGCCGGCCAGGTACTTGACGAGAGCCTTGGATTGGGGCGTGCTCTTGAGCATCATGGCCACGTCGCCCGCGCCCTGGATGGCCCCTGCGTTGGAGGCGCCGGCCGAGGTCGGCGGGAAGGCGAAGAAGTCGTAGCACGGTGTCTTGGCGGGGTCAGCGGTGCACGCAGCACCCCCGGAGGCGGTGGTACCGGCCGTGTAGTTGGCGGAGTTGGATGTGATCTCCGAGGTCACGAAGTCCGCCTCGATGACCATCGCCGCCTGAGGCTGTGCCGGTGGCTTGGGAAAGACCTTGTCGACGCAGTCCGGATACGCGGTCGACAGCGCTCCCTGGAGGCCGCCCGCCAGGTACGAGGGCTGGCCGACGAGCTGGGCCATGGTGGTGAACGCCGTGGTCACGGTGGGGTCGGTCCACTTGGTGGCGTGCGTCGAGAGCTTGTTGTAGGCGTCGGCGCCGGCGGCCTTGAGGTAGACGTTCTGCCAGAAGTCGGCGAGAGGCCAGCCCACGTCGGTGCACAGCGAGACGGGCGTGACGCCCGCCGCCTTGAGCTGGGCGGCATCGCTGATCAGCTGCTCCCAGCTGGTCGGCGGCGAGGTGATCCCGGCTGCCGCGAACTCGGCGGGGTTGTACCAGATGGTGTTTTTGTTGGCGCCCTTGAACCAGACGCCGTACGTCTTGCCGTTGTAGGTGGCCAGCTGGGTCCACGCCGCGCCGAAGTCGGAGCCGGCACTCCCGATCGTGCTGGTCAGGTCCTGGATGGAACCGGCCTTGGCGAGGGTCTGCAGCGTTCCCGGATCAGGGACGAGAGCGACCTCCGGTGGCGCACCACCCTGGACAGCCGACTCCAGAGCGGTATCCATGTTGCTGCCCTTGCCGGAGTAGTTGACGGTGATCCCGGTCTGCGTCTCGAACGGCTGCAGGGCGGCCAGGAAGTCATGCTGCTCCGCCGCTGTCCACTCTGCCCAGAGGTTGACGGAGCCACCGATGTTCGCCTGCGACCCTGAGCTCGACGAGCCTGACGAGCTCGGCGTGTTCGTGGACCCGCAGGCGGCGGCGATCAGGACGACCGACGCGGCCAGAGCCGCATGGGTCGCCTTCCTCGCTTGTCTCATCACGATGACCTCCCGAATCTGCCCGGCTGCCGTCGCTGCGGGCTGCACTCCTGACGCGTGGCACCGCGCATGTTCCGCCTCTGCGCGAGCAAAGGTCAACACCAAAGGTCAATAACGATTGCCATCCGACGCGACTGGGGACTAGGATCTGCGCCGCCGATGGTCAGACAGCTGTGACTGTGACTGATGGGAACGTGCGTTCGGCGTTGAACGGCTGATCGTGGCCGTCCTTCCCCGTCCCCGCCGCGGGCACCGCCACATGCTCGGCTCGGTGGCGGTGCCCGTGGCGGGGACGGGTGAGCCCGGAGCCACGGCGCAGCTTCTTCCGGCCACCGGCGGCGCTCCCGGCGGGGGCTGGCGCAGCCACCTCGGCTCGCTCGCCTTCCTGGCACCGGCCGCGATCTGGCTGGTCCTGGTCACCGTGTACCCGCTCGTCGCCACGGTGCGCAACAGCCTCTTCGATTCCACCGGCACGAGCTACATCGGGCTGCACAACTACCAGGAGATCTTCTCCACCGCCAGCATCCTGGTCACCTTCCGCAACAACGTGATCTGGTTCGTGGTGTTCCCGTTCCTGGTGACCTTCCTGGGCCTGGTGTTCGCGGTCCTGACCGAGCGGATTCGCTGGTCCACCGCTTTCAAGACGATCATCTTCATGCCCATCATCTTCAGTGCGACCGCCTCGGGACTGGTCTGGCGGACCATCTTCGACCTCGACCCCCACATCGGACTGGTCAATGCCACCACCCAGACCGTCGCCAACTGGATCAATCCGCCGGGCTTCTACCCGGTCAACACCGCGGCCGGCCAGACGGTGGCCGGCCTCGCCGGCACCGGGCTCCGGCCGGGGCCGAACGGCAGCCTGGAGAGCTCGTCGACAGTTGCGCCGGGGAGCACGGCACAGCTGGGATTGGTGGGCATCAGCCTGCCGGCGCTGACGCTCGTCGGCGCCCATCCCGCGGGCACGCCTTCGCCGGCGCCGGGGGCTGTCACCGGCCTCGCCTGGCGCGACTTCTCGCCCACCCACCCGACCGCTCGCGGACAGGTCTTCCCGGATGAGGACGGCATTCCCGGGCTGCACATGACCCTGGTGCGCAGCGATGGCAGCAGCGCGGCGACGACGACGACCGGGGCCGACGGCCTGTTCCGCTTCGACGGCGTGAGCGGCGGCAACTACCGGGTGCAGGTGGACGCCAACAACTTCAAGAGCGGTTTCACCGGGGTCTTCTTCCTGGGCACGCAGTCGATCACCCCCACCAGTGGTCTCGACCAGACCGCTCAGGCCATCCTCAGCGTGCCCCTGGTCGACATCGCCATGATCATCGCCTACCTCTGGATCTGGGCCGGCTTCGCCATGGTGGTCATCGCCGCCGGGCTGGCGGCGCTGAACCGCGAGGTGCTCGAGGCGGCCAAGATCGACGGCGCCAGTGAGTGGCAGACGCTGCGTCGCGTCACCGTGCCCATGCTGGCGCCGGTCCTGGTCGTGGTGGCCGTGACCATGCTCATCAACGTCCTCAAGCTGTTCGACATCATCATCAACATGGCGCCAGGCTCCAGCCAGGGCGACGCCAACACGCTGGCGCTGGCCATGTACAACTACGGCTTCACCGGCTCGCCGCCGGCCACAGGTCTGGCCAGCGCCATCGCGGTGATCCTCTTCATCCTGGTGGTGCCGGCCATGCTGTTCAACATCAGGAGGATCCGCGGATGAGCACGGCATCCGCTGTGGCGACCCCGGCGGCGTCGAAGCAGCGCACCCTCCGCTTCCCCCAGTGGATCCGGCGCGGCCGGCCGGTGCTCAACATCGTCCTCGCGGTCATCGCCATCTTCTGGCTGGTCCCGACGATCGGCCTGGTGATCATCTCGCTGCGTCCCGAGAGCCTCTTCGGCCAATCGGGATGGTGGACGGCGCTGACGGCCCCCGCCCAGCTCACCATCTCCAACTACCAGGCGCTGTTCGGTCAGGGATTCGCGGCGGGCGGCCTTCTCGACTCGCTGGTCACCTCCGCGCTGATCACCATCCCCACCACCATCCTGGTGACGGTGCTGGCCAGCCTGTCCGCGTACTCGCTGGTGTTCGGTCGCTGGCGCGGCCGCACCGTGGTCCTGCTCCTCATCGTCGGCCTCCTGGTGGTTCCCATCCAGGTGGCGCTCATCCCCGTCTCGCAGCTCTACAAGGCATTCGGCTCGGTCACCGGTTTCAACCCCTTCGGAACCATCCCCGGGGTGATCATCTTCCACGTCGCCTTCGGGCTGCCCTTCGGCATCTTCCTGATGCGGAACTTTTACATGGGCATCCCCAAGGACCTGCTCGAGGCCGGGCGCATCGATGGAGCCGGTGAATGGAAGCTCTTCCGTCGCGTGGTTCTGCCCCTCGGCCTTCCCGCCGCGGCCTCGCTGGCCATCTTCCAGTTCATCTGGGTCTGGAACGACCTGCTCGTGGCGCTGGTCTTCCTGGCCAGCAACCCGCATCAAACCCTGACCCTGTTCCTCTACGGCCAGACGCGCTTCTTCGCCTCCAACTACTGGATCATCTCCACCGGGGCGATGATCTCGGTGCTGCCCCCGCTGATCGTCTTCCTCTCCTTCCAGCGCTACTTCGTCCGCGGCGTCCTCGCGGGGGCCGTCAAGTGAGGCAACTGCAATGGCACGAGTGATCCTCGACGGCATGACCAAGCGCTACCCGGGCGGGGGCGCCCTGGCGGTCGACCACATGGACCTCGACATCGCCGACGGCGAGTTCGTGTGCCTGGTGGGCCCGTCGGGATGCGGGAAGACGACGGCGCTGCGCATGATCGCCGGCCTCGAGGACATCACCAGCGGCGAGGTGCGCATCGGTGACCGCGTGGTCAACGACCTGCCCCCGCGCGACCGTGACATCGCCATGGTCTTCCAGAGCTATGCGCTCTATCCGCACATGACGGTGTTCGACAACATGGCCTTCGGCCTGCAGCTGCGCAAGACCCCCAAGGACGAGATCGACAGGGCGGTGCGCGAGGCGGCGCGCATCCTCGACCTCGAGCGCTTCCTGGATCGCAAGCCCGGAGCCCTGTCCGGCGGCCAGCGCCAGCGCGTGGCGCTGGGTCGGGCCATCGTCCGCGAGCCCTCCGCGTTCCTCATGGACGAGCCCCTCTCCAACCTCGACGCCAAGCTGCGCGTGGCCACCCGCGCGGAGATCGCCCGCCTCCACCAGCGCCTCGAGGCCACCATGATCTACGTCACCCACGACCAGGTGGAGGCGATGACCATGGGCGATCGCATCGCCGTCATCAACGAGGGCGTGCTCCAGCAGGCGGGGACCCCCAAGGAGATGTACTCCACGCCCAGCAACCGCTTCGTGGCCGGCTTCATCGGTTCGCCGTCGATGAACTTCGTGGACCTGAAGACCGACGGTGAGACCAAGGACGCCACGCTGATCGCCGGGAGCACCGAGGTCCGCCTCGACGACAAGCAGGCGGCGATGCTGCAGGGCCACGGCGGCCGCACCGTGATCCTGGGCTTCCGGCCCGAGCACCTCTCCGTGGGCAAGCCGGAGGGTCCCGGCCTGACCATGACGGCGCTGATCGACGTCATCGAGTTCCTGGGCAACGACGAGCTCATCCACGGCGTCAGCGACGACCGCGACGTGGTCGCCATCGTCACCTCGCTCAACGGGCTCAAGGTCGGGGACCAGGTGGCTCTCTCGGCCCCGCCGACAGCGCTCTACTTCTTCGACCCCGACACCAACCTGGCGATCACGCCGGGCTGACTGCACAGGCGGCGTGGTAGCGTGAGCCGGGTCCTGAACCTGACGGCTAGGAGGCATCCATGAGCGTGTTCCGGCGCTTCAGCAACATCTTCCAGGAGAAGAGCAACGCCGCTCTGGATCGCATGGAGGATCCGTCGCAGGCAATCGACCTCTCCTACCAGCAGCTGCTCGAGCAGCAGCAGAAGCTGCGCACCGCGCTGGTCGAGGCCACCACCGGGCAGAAGCGCCTGGAGAACCAGGCGGCCGAGATGGACAAGCGCGTCATCCAGCTGAACGGCGCGGCGCAGCAGGCGATGCAGTCGGGCAAGGAGGACCTGGCCACCCAGGCGCTCACCCAGGCCGAGGTGCTCGGACAGCAGCGCCAGGCGCTGGATCCGCAGATCCAGTCGATCAGGGCGCAGGTCGCCAAGCTGCAGCAGGCGATCCAGAAGTACCAGGCCAAGGTGCAGGCATTCGGCAGCCAGCGCGAGTCGCTGAAGGCGTCGTACGAGGCCTCCAAGGCGACCAGCACCGCCGGCGACACCCTCGCCGGGATCGGTGAGCACACCTCGGACGCGGCGATGATGATGCAGCGCGCCCAGGACAAGATCGCCCGCACCCAGGCCCACGCGGATGCCGTGGATTCGCTCCTCGACAGCGGCGTGCTCGATTCCCCGCTGCTCACCGGGGGCACGTCCACCCTCGACGATCAGATCACCGCCACCGTCGTCGACACCAACGTGCAGGCCAAGCTGGCGGCGATGAGGTCACAGCTCGGGCTGGCCGGCCCCGCCACCGCGCCGCAGCTGGACGCTGCCGGCATCGTGGTACGCATCCACGGCGACGATCAGTACCGTCTCGACGACTCCGCGCGCCCTGAGCTGGACGCCTTCGATCACCGCCTCATCGCGGCAGTGCGCGCCCGGGACGACGCCGCCTATCACGCGGCGCTGCGCGAGGCCACCGCCTTGGTCAAGTCGAAGGGCATGGCGCTGCCGCACGGCGACCTCACCGCCAGCACCATCATCCTGCCCAGCGACGACATGCCCCTCGACGAGGTGACCTCGATGCTCCAGCAGGAGAACTGGATGGGCGAGCCGGCGGCGACGTAGCCCGGCCGCCTACCCCTGCCCAGCCGGCGCGTCGGCCGCACCGGCGGGCGCGTCGTTGAGGGGCAGCACCATGCGGGGATCGATCCGCTGGTGCCCCGGCGCGGTGAGGCGGACGGTGGTGCCGATGGCCAGGAACTCGATGACGTGGCTGCCCCAGAGGTGGGACTGCTGCTCCACGCGCATGGCCACGATGCCCTGCGCGCCCGTCCCGCGAGCCTCCTCCTGCATGCGTGTCATGGCCAGCTCGCGGGCCTCGTACAGAGCGGCGGTGTAGTTGCTCAACTCGACGTTCTGCGCCGCCTGGCCGACCCAGGTGGACAGCCCCTGGTGGGCGATGTGGTAGACGCACGCGCCGAAGGCCAGCCCGATCGGGGTGTAGCCGGCGCGGATGAGCAGGTAGAGGTCCTGGCCCGAGAGGTCGCTCAGCCACGGGCTCCGCCCCGGCGGCGAGGTGCTCGCCACCGCGGTGCCCAGCGCCACGAACTCGGCGAGGTGCTCCGCTCCGTGGATGCGCACCTCCAGCTTGAGCCCGATGACGCCGTGGCCACCGATCTGCTGGGCATGGCTCTCCATCCTGCGGATGGCGTCGGCGCGCGCCGCATACATCACCTGGGTGAGGCTGGTCATCTCCTCGTTGTTGCTCCAGTTCTGGTACTGGACGCCGATGTGGTACACGCCGCAGCCCACCACCAGCCCGCGGGGCTCGTATCCCACCTCCTTGAGCAGCACGGCCTCGTCGACGGAGAGGTCGCTGCTGAAGCGGCGTCCCTCATGGCGGGCGCCGTGGCCGGTGGCCAGGCACTGCAGGGCCGCGTCGGCGCGCGGATGTGGCGCCGCCGCCGCCATCACCGCAACCTCATGATCGGCATCGGCTCCTCGTCGAGAGGATCCTTGGCGTAGCGGCGCACCGCGGTGCCCACGGTGACCATCTCGATGAGCATGGAGCCGTTGGCGACGTCGTGGCTGGCGAAGTCGACGTCGACGCCGACAGCTCCGTCGGCGTCGACCGCCGCCACCTCCTCCTCGAGGCGGCGGATGCCCAGCAGCCGCGCTGACTCGATGCCATCGCTGATCTGGTCGATGCGCACGTTGTTCCACGAGCGCAGCGCCCATTCGGTGCCACAGCCGGGGTCGATCTCCACAGCGCCGACGCCGACCACCAGGGCCACCGGCACGTAGCCACCGTGGATGAGCTTGCTGAAGGCCACGCCATCCAGGTGGGACATGAACGGTCGCTCCAGCCGGGGGCCGCCGCTGCGCGCGATGGCGGTGCCGATGACGGTGAACTCCAGCGAATTGCCGAGGCCCTCCATGGGTCGGCGGATGAGGCGGACGCCGACCACCCCCTGGGCACCCAGGTCTCGCGCCTCCTCGGTGATCCTGGCCAGGGCGGCGTCACGCGCGCCCAGCACGCCGGCCTCGTAGAAGGTGTGCTCCCAGTTGTAGCCGTAGCGGTGCTCGGTCTGGCTCCCGTAGCCGAAGTTGTGCGGGCATGGATAGGTCTGCCCCGGACCGCCCACCGATCCCCCGAAGATGGTGCTGTAGCCCCACTGGGCGGCGATGCGAACCACGCTCGACCCCATCACCATCCCCAACGGTTGGAAGCCGGCGTGGCCGATTGCGGAGAGCTCGGCCACGGAGAGGTCGCTGGTCCAGGCCGATCCCGCCTGGCGGAGCTCGTCGATCCGCTCCCGGGCGGCGAGCGGCAGCTCGCCGCGCTCCAGAGCGGCGATGCTCTCCTGCTGCCGCTGCGCAGCGGCGGCGTGGTCGGCGTCGCCCGCCATCAGCGGTCCAGCGAGAGCACCATCCGCGGCTTCTCGATGTCGCGCTCGGGAAGCTTGCGCACGGCGGTGCCCATGGCGAAGAACTCGATCGTGTGGCTGCCCCACACGTGGGACTTCTCCTGGATCTGGACGCCCACGATCCCCTCCGCCCCCAGCTTGCGGGCCTCGTCCTGCATCCGCTCCATGGCCAGCTCACGGGCCTCGTAGAGCGCCTGGGTGAAGTTGGCCATCTCCTTGTTCTGGCCGATGTTTCCCAGCGCCTGGAACATGCGCTGGTGGGCGACGTGGTACACGCAGGTGCCCATCACCAGGCCCAGGGGCGCGTGCCCCGATTGCAGCAGCGTCCAGAAGTCCTGGCCGCTGAGGTCGGAGGTGAAGGGCTTGCCCTCGTTGGTCTTCCAGTTGCCGCCATCCTCGGCTGAAACGGCGGTGCCGAGGGCGAGGAACTCGGCGGTGCCGCGTCCCCACTCGTAGAAGCCGACGTCGAGCCGCACCCCCACGACACCGTCGGCGCCGAGGACGGCGGCCTCCTCCTCCATGCGCGCCATGGCCAGCTCACGGGCGGCGTACATCGCCTGGGTGAGCGTGGTGACCTCCTGGCTGGCGCTCCAGCTCTTGGTGGTCATGCCGATGTGATAGATGCTGCTGCCCACCACCAGCCCGCGGGGGTGGAAGCCCGCCTCCTTGACGAGCAGGAACTCGTTGACGGAGAGGTCGGAGGTGAACAGGCCGTCCTTGCCCTGCAGCTCGCTGAGGCGGCGGAGCGCGTCCTTGGGCAGTCCCTCGAGCTGAGGCTCAGGCGCCGTGGCCTGCTGCGGCGCCGGCGGCGGTGGAGGCGGTTGTTCGGTCATCGCAGGTCAGCCTCCCAGGGTGCGGTTGCGGCGATGGTCGGTCACGTCACCAGCGCTCGCAGCGCCGCATTGGCCTGCGCGCTGCTCTGCGCCTGGCTGGCGAGGACCCCGACCAGAGCCCGCAGCCATTGGTCCAGACCGGTCTCCTCAGATCGCAGGGTGATGCCGCGGACGGCGTGCGCGTGACGGCAGATCACCGCGCCGTGCCGCAATTCCGCCTCGAATATATCGTCGCCGGCGTGGACCACGATCTTCTTGATCGGGTGCTCCTTCTTGAACAGCCCGCCTTCGCGTTCCAGCTCGACCGCTCCCGGCATCGCGTCCTGCAGCTTGCCGCCCAGGACCTGGAAGAAGACGCCGATGTCGCTGGCGTCCGCCCTCAGGGTGGCGGCGAGGACGTCGAGGTCTGGCTCGGACGGTGGGACGTCGCTCATGAGCCGTCCGAGTATAGAAGCTGGCCGTGGCGCGGCCGGCCGCCTAGATGACCAGCGTTCGCAGGGCGGATGCGGCCTCGGCGTTGGTTTGAGCCTGTTCGGCGACGGTGGCCACGAGTGTGCGCAGCCATTCGTCGACGTTCATCTCCCTGGACCAGGGAAGGCCGCCGCCGACCCCGTGCACCGAGTGGATGTGGCGGCAGGTCACACCGCTGGGGCCTAGCTCCGCCTCGAGCGTCTCCTCCCCCAGCCGGACGGTGACCTTGCGCGCCAGGCGCCGCGCCTTGAACACGCTGCGATCCCGTTCCACCTCGGTGCTCTGGGGGAGCACGTCGACAAGCTTCTGGCAGAGCACGCGAAAGAAGACGCCCGCATCGCGCTCGTCTGTCTGCAGCGAGACAGCCAGCGCATCCAGGTCCGCCTGAGACGGAGGCACCTCGCTCACGCCGCTCACGGTACCAGCCGCTCCCGGTGCGCTGAGCCGGACCGCCGTGCCGGCGTCAGGACCGGCCCGCGCTCGCCCACGCGACCACGCGATTGCGGAGCAGTCCGATGCCCTCCACCTCTGTCTCCAGCACGTCCCCGGGATGGAGGAACTCCGGCGGTGTGCGGGCGAACCCGACCCCCTCCGGCGTCCCGGTGGCGATGAGCATCCCCGGCAGCAGCGTCATGCCCACCGACAGCCACTCGATGATGGCGTCGACCGGGTAGATCATGTCCCTGGTGTTGGCGTCCTGCTTGAGCTCGCCGTTGACGCGCAGGTGGAGCTGCAGCAAGCGCGGGTCGGGGACCTCGTCGGCGGTCACCACCCAGGGACCGCTGGGGCAGGACCCGTCCAGGCTCTTGCCCTTGAACCACTGGCCGCCCCAGCCGTGCTGGATGTCGCGCGCGGTGACGTCGTTGAGCACCGTGTAGCCGAACACGTGGCCGAGAGCGTCCGCGCGCTTGATGCCTCGGCCGCGCCGGCCGATCACCACGCCCAGCTCCACCTCCCAGTCGATGCTCTCGCTCACCGACGCGTCGATGGGGATGTCGTCGTAGGGGCCGCTGATGGTGGTGATCGCCTTGGTGAAGATGGTCGGCGGTCCCACCTCGATGTTGAGCGCGCGCGCTCCCTCCTCGGCATGCTTCTGGTAGTTGCGGCCGATGGCGAGGACGTTGCCGCGCGGCGGGTCGAGCGGCGGGAGCAGGGTCAGCTCCGACAGCCTGCGCACCGCCGCGCCCTCGGCCGCCCCTTTCGATGCGACCAGCTCGCCGAGGCGCGCCAGACCCTCCTCCCCCGCGTCGACCACGGCCAGGATGTCGGCTGGGAGCGCCTCCGCTCCCGACCCGTCGATCAGCTCGGCGACATCGACGACCTCGTCCGAGGCCCCGGCCCGCACCACGCCCAACCGCCGTCCGCTGCCGTGTTGGAACATCAAGAGCTTCACGTGATCTCCACCTCCGAGCCGCCGGCCGGCGTCAGGCTGGTGGCGGCTCCCAAGAACAGTTCCTCGAAGTCTTGGCGCTCGAGGAGTTCGCCCGGCCGGCCCTCCAGCCGTGTCTCACCGGAGACGAGCACGCATGTCCATGCCGCGATGCCCAGGGCGGCACGGGCGCGCTGCTCCACAAGCAGCACCGCCTTGCCACGCGCGCCCAGACCGCGCACGTGCTCGCCGAGCAGGGTGTCGGCCAGCTGGGGAGCCAGGTTGGCGGTGGGCTCGTCGAGGATCAGCACCCGAGGATCGAGCATCAGGACACGTCCGATGGCGAGCATCTTCCGCTCCCCGCCACTGAGCTTGTCGGCGCGCCGCTTCAGCATCGGAGCCAGCGCCGGGAAGATCTCCATCACCTCGTCGACACGGGGGCGCACCGCTGCCGAGGGCAGCAGATACCCGCCCATCTCGAGGTTCTCGAGCACCGAGAGGGGTTCGAAGATGTCCTGCACCTGCGGCACGTAGCCGACGCTGCGCCGGGCCAGGTCCTCCGGGGTGTGGTTGGTGACGTCGGCGCCACCCATGGTCACCCGGCCCTGGCTGACCCTCAGGATGCCGACCAGGGACTTGAGCAGCGTGCTCTTGCCGGCGCCGTTGGGGCCGATGATGGACACGATCTCGCCGGCACCGACGGCGATGGACACCCCGCGGACCACGGGCACGCCGCCGTAGCCGGCGACGATCCCCTCCGCCGCGAGCAGAGCCGCCGGGCGCTCTGCGGTCGCGGGGCTAGCCGACAAGGTAGGCCTCCACGATCTCCCGCTGCCGGCGCAGCTCGCTCATCGATCCCTGCCCGATGACCCTGCCCTGGGCCATCACCACCACGGGATTGCAGAGCCGCTCGACCATGTGCAGCTCGTGCTCCACGATGAGGATGGTCAGGCCCTCATCGCGGAGCGTCTCGAGATAGCTGGCGATCTCGCTGATGATCGAGGGGTGGACCCCGGACATGGGCTCGTCGAGGAGCAGCAGCCGCGGCCGCAGCATCAGCGCCCGCATGATCTCGATGAGGCGCTTCTGGCCGCCGCTCAGCGATCCCGCGTCGTCGGATTCCTTTGCGGTCATCGAGAATCGCGCCAGCAGCTCGCGGGCGCGCGCCACCTCGCGGCGCTCGTCGGCCGCCCAGTAGCGCCGGCCCAGGAGAGCACCGCGCAGCGACTCGCCGCGGTGCTGCGGAGCGGCGACGAGCAGATTCTCCAGCACGGTGAGCTGGGCGAACTCGGAGGGGAGCTGGAAGGTGCGCACCAGCCCGTGCCGGGCGCGGCGATACGCCGGCCAGCGGGTGATGTCGGCGCCGTCGAAGATGATGGTGCCCTCGGACGCCGGCAGGGTGCCGGCGAGGACCGCCAGCAGGGTCGACTTGCCGGCGCCGTTGGGCCCGATCAGGCCGGTGATGTGCCCGGGGAGCACGTCGACGGACACCCCGTCGACCGCGTGCATCCCCTCGAAGTGACGATGCACGTCGCGCACCGACATCATCGGCGGCGCCGCCGTCCCGGTGGAGGGCGCGCTGGTGGCGCCACCGTCGGCCACGCCGGCGGTGCTAGCGGGCACCGCTGTCCTCGGCCAGGCGACCGCCTCCCGGGGCGGAGGCGGCAGGGATGCGCCCCGGTCGCTCCGGCACCACCCCCTTGGGGCGGAACCAGAGGAAGCCGATGATGAGCATCCCGATCGCCACCCACTCGAAGGCGGGGACCAGCCCTGGTGGCCCGAATTGGGGGAGGTAGCGGGTGGCCTCCTCGAAGCCGACCGGCACCAGCACCGCGCCGAGCAGGGCGCCGATGTTGTTGCCGCGACCGCCGACGATGACGGCGGCGAACAGGATCAGCGTCTCCGGGTAGAGCCACGTCGACGGGGCCCAGATGGTGATGAACTGCACCAGGACGGCACCGCTCAGCCCGGCCATGACGCCGCCCACGATGAAGATGGTCATCTTCAGGACCACCGGGTTCTTGCCCAGGGCGGTGACCGCCAGCTCGTGCTCGCGCATGGCGCGAAGGGTCCGGCCGTACGGCGACTTGACGATGCGCTGCGCCACCAGGAAGACCAGCAGGGCGCACACCGCGGCGGCTCCGACGTAGCCCCACAGATAGCCGGCGGAGTACGGGTTGAACTGGTCCGAGAGAGGTTGCGGGATCAGCGAGAGCCCGGCGGCTCCGTTGAGGAACGGTCGCGCGTTGGTGATCACCAGGTTGACGATCACGGAGAGGACGAGCATGGCGATGGCCTGGTAGTCGGGGCGGAGACGGCGCAGCACCACCAGCCCCACCGGGATGGAGAGCAGTCCTCCGACCACAGCCCCCGCGATCCAGGGCAGCGGGAACGGGAGCTGGGCGCCGAGCACGTAGTTCTGGAAGCCACCGTTCGCCGAGTCCGGCGGCAGGGAGAGCACGGCGGCGGTGTACGCCCCCGCCGCCTGGAAGACGATGAAGCTGAAGTTGACGATGCCCGAGACACCGAACTGCAGGTTGAGAGCCAGGCAGGCGATGATGTCGACGCCCGCGTAGACGAGGATGTTGGTCAGGTAGTAGGTCATCCCGCGGCAGCCATCGCGCCCCGCTTGGCGAGGAGCCCCTGGGGGCGCAGCACCATCACCAGCACCAGGATGGCGAAGGCCACCACCTCCTTGTACTGCGGGGAGATCACCGCCGCGCTCAGCTCGGTGACCTCACCGATCAGCAGCGCGCCCACCATGGCCCCGTAGGGATGGCCGGCGCCGCC
The DNA here is from genome assembly GCA_035552595.1 of Candidatus Dormiibacterota bacterium. Lineage (GTDB taxonomy): Bacteria > Chloroflexota > Dormibacteria > Aeolococcales > Aeolococcaceae > Aeolococcus. The sequence goes on along the minus strand of DASZKZ010000030.1, from coordinate 32,932 downwards.
GAGGACGGCGGCCGCGATGATGGTGATCAGGAATCCCGACCCGCTGCTCACCGAGAAGGACTCGGAGTTCATCCCCGCGACGGTGCCCGCCACACCGCACAGAGCGCCGGTGATCAGCCAGGCGGTGTCGATCACCCGGCGGGTGGGGATGCCGCAATTCCGCGCCAGGGTGGCGTTGGCGGCGGTGGCCCGCATCGCCTTGCCCAGCCGGGTCAGCGTCAGCAGCGCGTGGATGGCCAGCATCATGGCGATGGCGACGCCGATGATCGCCACCTGCACGCCGGTGAGGGCGATCGCGCCCACATGGAAGGTGGAACCCGAGCCCTGACGGTAGGAGACGCTGTAGTACCCGACGATCGGCAGCATCACGTTGGCGATCATCAGCGACGCCGCCAGCGAGATGATCACCATGCCGATCAGGGCCGTGCCCTTGCGCTGAAAGGGCGCGTAGAGGATGCGGTTGAGCAGGAACGAGAACGCGGCCCCGAACGCGGCGCCGGCCAGCAGCGCGATCCAGATGCTCACCCCCTGGCTGTTGAGGCTGTAGGCCGCGTAGGCGGACGCGATCATGACCTCGCCGTAGGCCAGGTTGATCATGTTGCTGATGCCGAACTGCATGGTGAAGCCGACGGCCGCGATGGCCAGCACCGAGGTGCTGACCAGCCCGAACCCGAAGGCCGCGAGGTAGAGGTTCACCGGCTCGCGCCCCGGTCAGCCGGCCCGGTCACCCACCGCCGGCGGCGATGACCGCGGCGGTCTGCGCTGACGTCAGCGTGCCGATGGTGACCTCGTTGCCCGAGGCGTCGTACTTGACCAGGATGTAGCCCTGCTGGGAGTTGTTGTACTGGTTGTAGGAGGTGACCCCACCGGCACCCACCCAGCGGATCGACTTGCCGCTGGCCAGCGCGGCCACGCCGTCCTTGTAGGTGTGCACGTCGACCGCGCCGCTCACCCCGTTGCCGATGTCCTTGATCTTGGGGTTGTAGACGGTCGGGTCCGCGCTGTGGGTGGCGTCCATGGCCAGGGCCGCCTGCATGATGCCGTCGTAGAGGTGCAGCGTCGCGCCGCGCTCGGCGTACTTGGGCGCGTCCGCGAACTGGGCGGCCGAGGCGTCGAGGTTGGTCTTGAACTCGGTGTATCCGGGACCGCTGAAGCTGACCCCGAGATCCACCGCCTGGAAGTACTTGAGCATGTCGGGGATGCCGATGGCGTCGGACACCGCCTTGAACCAAACCGGATCGATGGTCGCCGAGGTCCCGAGGAAGGGCAGCGAGGAGCCATTGAGCTGCTTCACCTCGGCCAGGTAGGTGGCGTCGGTCGGCCCCAGCGCCTCGGTGAAGATGACGTCGGGGTGGGTGGCGAGCAGGGCGGTGACCTCGGTCCTGTACGAGGGCTGGCCGAGGGCGATGGCCTGGTTGATGGTCACCGTCGCCCCCAGGTTCTGCAGCGCCTTCATGGCGGGGGGCACGAACGCCTGCGACCCGATGTCGTTGCCGAACACCAGAGCCACACGCTTGTAGTGGTTGAAGTCCAGAGCGCTGCCCACGATGGCGTAGGCGTCGAACTCGTCCGGTGGCACCAGCCGGTGGAAGTAGGTGAAGCTCGACTTGTTGAACTCGGACTGCCCGGTCATGCAGAACATGGGGATGTGGGCGTGGTCGATGATCGGCACCACGCTCGACGCCTCGTCCGAGGTGCAGCCCACCACCGCCATCAGGTTGGAGTTGGCGGCCAGCATCTGGTTGGCCGCGGGCACCGCGTCAGCGGGCTCGCCGCGGGTGTCGAACTGCTGGCAGCTGACCTGGCGGCCGTTGACCCCGCCGGCGTTGTTGATGGCCCGGACCGCGGGCAGGCAGGCGGCGAAATACGCCGGCCCGAGGGCCGCGTCCGCACCGGTGAAGGGGGCCACCACGCCGACCAGGAGCGGGCCCGAGCCGCCCCCTCCGGACGAGGAGGACGTCGAGCCGCTCCCGCAGGCAGCCAGGAAGAGGCCGAGCACAGCGGCTGTTGCCAGGGTTCGGGATCGGCGACGACGACTGCCTGCCTGCATCACGCACTCCTCTCGTCCACCGCGGCACGGTGATTGTGGACAATCCTATTCACAAAGCTATCGACAATTTCAAGCCCCAGGTCCTATGCACAGCAACCTCGAGACCTACCGCGAGCTCCGCGAGGCCATCACCGGGGGCCGGTTCCAGCCCAACGAGCGCCTCGTCGAGTCGGACCTGATGGCGATGTTCCAGGCGGGGCGCAGCGCGGTTCGAGCGGCGCTGGTGCGGCTCGACCAGGAGGGCCTGGTCACCCGGGAGCCCAATCGCGGCGCCCGGGTGCGACTCATCTCGGGCCGGGAGGCGATCGAGATCGAACAGGTGCGCATCGCTCTGGAGAAGATGCTCGCCAGGACGGCGGCGGAGCGGGTGACCTCCGCCGACCTCGACGAGCTCATGGCCACGGTCGGCGAGATGCGCCGCCTCGTCGGCGAGGGTGATCCCCTCGGCTACTCGGAGCTGAACGCGCGCTTCCACCGCCGCATCTGGGCGATCGCCGACCATCAGCTGGCCGCCGCCCTGCTCACCACCATGAAATCGCAGAGCATCAGGTTCCAGTACCGGACCATCCTGCAGCCGGGGCGGGCCGAGCGCTCCCTGGACGAGCACGCGGCGATCGTCGCCGCCCTGGCGGCGCGCGATCCCGACGCCAGCGAGGCGGCGATGGCCGAGCATCTCAGCCAGGTGGTGAGCACCCTGGAGCGCGCCATCGCCGCCTCGCTGGCGCAGGGGCCCTGGAGGCATCCGAGCGCCACTCCCGCCGAGAGCCGGGCCCGCTGACCGCCCCCTACGAGACGGCGGCCTCGTCGCGGAAGCGCTGGGCTCGCAGGATGGAGTACTCGAAGGCGTCGGCCAGCGCCGTCCAGGAGGCCTCGATGATGTTGGTGCTGCAGCCCACAGTCGACCAGCGGCGCTGATGGTCGCCCGATTCGATGAGCACGCGGACCACGGCGGCGGTGCCGTCGTGGCCGTCGAGAACGCGCACCTTGTAATCGTGGAGCTGGGTGATCGCCGTCTCGGGAAATGACGGCGCCAGGGCCTTGCGCATGGCCGCGTCGATGGCGTTGACGGGCCCGTTGCCCTCCGCGACCGTGTGCACCACGGTGGCCCCGATGCGCACCTTGACGCTGGCCTCGCACGACGGCGGCCCGTCGCGGCGCTGCTGGGTCAGCGCCACGTAGTCGATGAGCTCGAATGCCGGCTCGCGGCCGCGGGCCCGCTCGAGCAGCAGCTCGAAGGAGCCGTCGGCGCCCTCGAAGGCGTACCCCTGGTGCTCGAGCTCCTTGACTCGCGCGGTCACCCGCCGCGCCAGGGCGCGATCGTCACCGAGGTCGAGCCCCAGCTCCTCGGCGCGCTCCAGGACGTTGGCGCCTCCCGATTGCGCGCTGACCACGCTGCGGCCGCGATTGCCCACCTCGGCGGGGTCGATGTGCTGGTACGCATAGGCTGCCTTGCGCATGGCGTCGACGTGCTGGCCACCCTTGTGGGTGAAGGCGGTTCCCCCGACATAGGGCGCGCTGATGGGGGGATGGACGTTGGCGATCTCAGCCACGTCCCGGGCGGTGGCGGTGAGGCGGCGGAGCTGCTCCTCGTCGACCACGGCGTGGCCCATCTTCAGCTGGAGCGTCGGGATCAGGGTGCAGAGGTTGGCGTTGCCGGTGCGCTCGCCGTAGCCGTTGACGCAGCCCTGCACCTGCACCGCCCCCGCGCGCACCGCGGCCAGAGTGTTGGCCACCGCGCAGCCGGTGTCGTCGTGGCAGTGGATGCCCACCACCGCACCGAAGGCGGCGCAGGCACGGGCGGTGAGGGCCTCCACCGCGTCGGGCAGGGTGCCGCCGTTGGTGTCGCAGAGCGCGATGCGCCGAGCCCCGCCGCGGATCGCCGCCTCCAGGCAGCGGATCGCATAGTCCGGGTCCGAGGCATGGCCGTCGAAGAAATGCTCGGCGTCGAAGCACACCTCGCGGCCCATCTCGACGAGCCAGCTCACCGACTCCTCGATCATCAGCACGTTCTCGTCGAGCGAGGTGCGCAGCACGTCGTGCACCTGGCGGTCCCAGCTCTTGCCCACCAGCGTGACCATCGCTGCACCGCTGTCGTGGAGCGCGCGCAGCTGGAGGTCGTCCTGGGGGCGCACGTGAGGGCGCCGCGTGGCCCCGAATGCGGCCAGCGTCGAGGTGTGCAGGCGGACGGTGCGCATGGCTGCGAAGAACTCGGTGTCGGTCCGGTTGGCGCCCGGCCAGCCGCCCTCGATGACGCTGACGCCGATGTGGTCGAGGTGCTCGGCGATGCGCAGCTTGTCCGAGACGGAGAAGTTGATGCCCACCCCCTGGGCGCCGTCGCGCAGGGTGGTGTCGTAGATCTCCAGGGTCATCGCGTGGCTCCCACCGACGCGGTGACCAGCGCGGCCAGCGCCGCGGCCACGGCGGAGCCCACCTCCGCCGTGCCCGCGCTGCCGCCGAGATCGACCGTGAGCACGCCGCCGGCGATGCAGCCGGCCACCGCGGCCTCCACGGCCGCGGCCAGGTCGGGGCGCTTGGCGGAGTGGCGGAGCAGGAGCGCGACGCTGAGGATGGCGCCGTAGGGGTTGGCACGATCCGTCCCGGCGATCTCCGGGGCGCTCCCGTGCACCGGCTCGTAGAGACCCGGCCCGTCCAGCCCGAGGCTGGCCGACGGGAGCAGGCCGAGCGATCCGGTGAGCACCGCCGCCTCGTCGCTGAGGATGTCGCCGAAGAGGTTCTCGGTGACCACCACGTCGATGTCACGGGGATGCTGCACCAATCTCATCGCGAAGGAGTCGACGAGCGCGTGCTCCAGGCTGACCTCGGGGAACTCCGCCGCCACCTCGCTGACCGTCTCGCGCCACAGCCCGCTGGTGGCGAGGACGTTGGCCTTGTCCACGGATGTGAGGCGGGCGCGGCGCTCGGCCGCGATCGCGAAGGCGACGCGGGCGACACGCTCGATCTCCTCGCGGCTGTAGGCGATGGTGTCGACGGCGCTGCGCTGGTCGCGCCCCTTGGGCTTGCCGAAGTACGCGCCCCCGGTGAGCTCGCGCACCACCAGCAGGTCGACGCCGCGCACCACCTCGGGGCGCAGAGGGGTGCGGTCGGCGAGCCGGGGGTGGACCCGCACGGGGCGGAGGTTGGCGAACACGCCCAGGCCGGCGCGGAGCGCGAGCAGGCCGGACTCGCAGCGCATGTCACCGCTGAGGTGGTCCCACCGGGGGCCGCCGACCGCACCGAGCAGGACGGCGTCAGCGTTGCGGCAGGCACGCAGGGTGCCGTCCGGAAGCGGCGCCCCCAGCTCGTCGATTGCCCGCCCCCCGATGGGGTGCTCCTCCACCTCGAGGTCGATGCCGGCGCCCTCGCTGACCACCCCAAGGACGGCGAGCGCCTGGGTGGTGACCTCGACGCCCACCCCGTCACCGGGCAGGGCGACGACCCGCAGGCTCATGCCGTCTCCTCCGCACGCGCCACAGCGGGCATCCAGGCGGGGCGGGTGGCCTCGAACGCGGAGATCTCGTCGAGGTTGTGGAGCGTCAGCGTGATGTCGTCGAGGCCCTCGAGAAGGGTGCGCCGCTTGGTGGGGTCGAGCTGGAAGTCGAAGCGCAGGTCACCGGCGCTGACGGTGCAGTCCTCGAGGTCGACGATGCACTCGACGCCGGGCTCCTCGAGCGCGAGGTCGAGGAGAGCGCGAACCTGGTGCTCCGCCAGGGTCACCGGGAGCAGCCCGCAGCTGAGCGCGTTGCCGTGGAAGATGTCGGCGAACGAGGGCGCGATGACGGCGCGGAAACCGTGGTCCTGGAGAGCCCAGACGGCGTGCTCGCGCGAGGAGCCGCAGCCGAAGTTGCTCCCCGCGACCAGCACCGTACCCTCGCGGTAGGAGTCGATGTTGAGCACGAAGTCGGCTCGCTCGACCCCGCTCGCGTCCGCCCGCCACTCGTGGAACAGGAAGGCTCCGTAGCCGGTGCGCTCGATGCGCTTGAGGAACTGCTTGGGGATGATCTGGTCAGTGTCGACATCCGAGCGATCCAGGGGGACGAGCGTGCCGTGCTCGCAGCGGAACGGCTTCATGACGCCGCTCCTGTGAGGCGGGCGCCGAACGTGCGCACGTCGGTGAGGCGGCCCTCGATGGCGGCGGCGGCGGCCATCGCCGGCGAGAGCAGGTGGGTGCGGCCGCCACGGCCCTGCCGGCCTTCGAAGTTGCGATTGCTGGTGCTCGCGCACCTCTCCCCCGGCTGGAGGAAGTCGGGGTTCATCCCCAGGCACATGGAGCAGCCCGCGTCGCGCCACTCCGCACCGGCGCTGAGGAAGATCCTGTCCAGGCCCTCGCGCTCCGCCTGCAGCTTGACCTGCTGCGAGCCGGGCACCACCAGGACCCGCACGCTCTGCGCGACCTGGCGCCCGTCCATCAGTGCTGCCGCGCTGCGCAGGTCCTCGATGCGCGAGTTGGTGCAGGAGCCGATGAACACGACATCGATGGCCACCTCCTCCATGGGCGTGCCCGCGACCAGGCCCATGTACTCCAGGGCTCGTGCCGCCGATTCACGCTGCGAGGGGTCGGTGAAGCTGTCCGGGTCGGGGATGCGATCGGTCACCGCCACCGATTGGGCGGGTGTCGTTCCCCAGGTGACATAGGGGGCGAGCTCCTCCGCGTCGATGCGGACCTCGCGGTCGTAGGCGGCGCCGGGGTCGCTGCGCAGCGCCTCCCAGGCGCGCACCGCCTCGTCCCAGTGCTCGCCGCGGGGGGCGAAGGGGCGCCCCTCCAGGTAGGCGACGGTGACGTCATCGGGGGCGATCATGCCGGCCCGGCCACCGGCCTCGATGGTGAGGTTGCACAGCGTCATCCTCTGCTCCATGGAGAGCCGGGTCACGGTGGTGCCGGTGTACTCGACGACGTGGCCCGCGGCGCCGGCGGTGCCGATGGTGCGCAGCACCCCGAGCGCGACGTCCTTGGCCGTGACCCCGTTGGCGAGCTCGCCGTCGATGCGCACCTCCATGGAGCGGGGGCGCGTGGCCCGCAGCGTCTGGGTGGCCAGCACATGTTCGACATCGGTGGTGCCGATGCCGAAGGCGAGCGCCCCGAAGGCTCCATGGGTGGCCGTGTGGCTGTCCCCGCAGACGATGGTGGTGCCGGGCAGGGTCAGCCCCAGCTCCGGGCCGATCACGTGGACGATGCCCTGCCAGCGATGGCCCACCCCGTAGCAGGCGATGCCGAAGTCCGCGCAGTTGCGCCGCAGCGCCTCCACCTGGGCGGCGCTGACGGGGTCGGCGATGGGCGCGAGCTGGTCGATGGTGGGCACGTTGTGGTCCATGGTGGCCACCGTCTGCTCCGGCCGGCGCACCGTCCGCCCGGCGAGGCGGATGCCCTCGAACGCCTGCGGAGAGGTGACCTCGTGGACCAGGTGCATGTCGATGTAGAGGACGTCGGGCGCCGCGCCGTCGCTGACCACGCTGTGCGCGTCCCACACCTTGTCGAAGAGGGTGCGCCGGGTCATCGGACGTCCCCGGCGGTGGCCCCGGCCGTCTCCGGCGTGGCCCGGTCGCCGCTGGCGACGCCCTCCGCCATGCGGTTGATGGCGTGCACGTATGCCTTGGCGGCGGCCACGATGATGTCGGTGTCGGCACCGTGGCCCGCGGCGCGCGCGCCGTCGCGGTGGAGACGGACGCTGACCTCGCCGATGGCGTCGATGCCCCCGGTCACCGCCTGCACGGCGAACTCCTCGAGCTCGCCCTCGACCTGGCAGAGGGACTGGATGGCCCGGTAGGCGGCGTCGACCGGACCGTCGCCGATCGCCGCCGCCTCATGGGAGAGGCCGTCGGGGAGGAGCATCCGCACCGTGGCCGTGGGCATCAGCTGCGTGCCACAGCTGACCTGCAGATGCTCGAGGTGATAGCTCTGCTCGCCGGTGCGACGCTCGTCGGCGACCACCGCCTCGAGATCGCGATCGGTGACGTCACGCTTGCGGTCGGCGAGCTCCTTGAAGCGCACGAAGGCGCGCTTCAGCTCCTCCTCGTCGAGCGTGTAGCCCAGCTGTTCGAGCCGGTTGCGCAGCGCGTGCCGTCCCGACAGCTTGCCGAGCACCAGCGTGCTGCCCGCGCCCACCTCGGCGGCATCCATGATCTCGAAGGTGCGCGGGTTCTTGAGGACCCCGTCCTGATGGATGCCGGAGTGGTGCGCGAACGCGTTGGCGCCGACCACCGCCTTGTTGGGCTGCACCAGCATGCCGGTGAGCTGCGACACCAATCTCGAGGTGCGGTAGAGCTGGGAGTGGTCGAGCTGGGTGCTGACCCCGAACACCTCGGGATGCAGCCGCGTGGCCATGGCCACCTCCTCGAGAGCGGCGTTGCCGGCACGCTCGCCGATGCCGTTGACGCACGTCTCCACCTGGCGCGCCCCGGCGCGGATCGACGCCAGCGAGTTGGCGACCGCGAGCCCGAGGTCGTTGTGGCAGTGGACTGAGAGCGTGACACCCGCGAGGCCGGGAACCCGCGCGTGCAGCCACTCGATCAGGCCGCGCCACTCGTCCGGGGTGGCATACCCAACCGTGTCGGGCAGGTTGATGGTGGTGGCACCGGCCTCGATGCAGCCCGCGACGACATCGGCGAGGTACTCGGGCTCGGTGCGGCTGGCGTCCATCGGGGAGAACTCGACGTCCTCGCGGAAGGTCTTGGCCAGCGCCGTCATCGACACCGCGTGGTCGTACACCTCCTGCTGGGTCATGCGCAGCTGCGAGTCGCGATGGGTCGGCGAGGTGCCGATGAAGACGTGGATGCGCGCGTTCGCGGCGGGCTCGAGCGCCTTGGCGCACTGCCTGACATCACCCTCGAAACAACGGCTCAGGCCGGCGATCACCGGGCCCTCCACCTGTTCGGCGATCGCCTTGACGGCGGCGAAGTCCCCGGGCGAGGCGAACGGAAAGCCCGCCTCGATGACGTCGACGCGAAGCCGCGCCAGCTGTCGCGCGATGGCCAGCTTGTCGTCGCCCGAGAGCGCCACGCCGGGTGACTGCTCGCCGTCGCGCAGGGTGGTGTCGAGGACGGTGAGCGTCTCCGGCTCCGCCGGCGGCAGCGCCGTGTGGAGCGGGTTGCCGAGGCTGGCGCCGCTCATACCTCTGCGCTCCCGGCGCCGTGGGCGGCGCGCTCCATCCCCGGGGCCGTCTTGGGGTCGAGCCAGGTCATGCGCGCCCGCAGCTCGGCGCCGACGCGCTCGACCGGGTGCCTGTGCTCCTCATCGCGGTACTCGAGGAAGTCGGAGCGGCCGTTCTCGTTCTCGGCGATCCAGCGCTTGGCGAAGGTGCCATCCTGGATGTCGCCGAGGATGGCGCGCATCGTCGCCCTGGTGCGCTCGTCGACCACCTTGGGCCCGCTCACGTAGTCCCCGAACTCCGCGGTGTCGCTGACCGAGTAGCGCATGTAGGAGAGCCCGCCCTGGTACATGAGATCCACGATCAGCTTGAGCTCGTGCATGACCTCGAAGTAGGCGAGCTCGGGCTGGTAGCCGGCGTCGACCAGCGTCTCGTAGCCGGCCTTGACGAGGCTGGAGATGCCCCCGCACAGCACCGCCTGCTCGCCGAACAGGTCGGTCTCGGTCTCCTCCGCGAAGGTGGTGCGCAGGCATCCGGCCCGCGTGCCCCCGATGCCGCTGGCGTAGGCGAGGGTGCGCTGCCAGGCGGTGCCGGTGGCGTCCTGCTCGACAGCGATGAGCATGGGCACCCCCTGGCCGTCGGCGAAGGTGCGCCGCACCAGGTGACCGGGCCCCTTGGGCGCCACCATGGCCACGTCCACGCCCTCGGGCGGGGTGATCTGGCCGAAGCGGATGGTGAACCCGTGCGCGAAGAGCAGCAGGTCACCGGGCTCCAGGTTGCCGAGGATGTCGGCGTCGTACAGCGCCTTCTGAGCGGTGTCAGGGGCCAGCACCATGACCACGTTGGCCTCGCCCACCGCCGCCCCCGGAGTGAGCACGCGCAGCCCCTCCCCCTCCGCGGCGGCCCGGCTGCGCGAGGTCTCGGGCAGGCCGACGCGCACGTCGTGCCCGGAGTCGCGAAGGTTGAGCGCGTGGGCGTGGCCCTGGGAGCCGTAGCCGAGGACCGCGATCCGCGCCCCCTCGAGCGCGCCCGGTTCGACGTCGGTCTCGTAGTACATGCGTGCCGCCATTGGGATCTTCCTCAGTTGTTCTAGACGTTGCCGGTGGTGTCGACGGGGTCGGTGCCGTCGCGGGGAGCGACCGTCTCGGGCTCGCCACGGGGGACCTCGAAGTCGATGAGGCGCAGGCGCGCGTCGTCGCCGCGAACCAGCGCCACCGCTCCGCTGCGGCCCAGCTCCTTGATGCCGAAGGGGCGCATCAGGTCGATGAAGTTGTCGATCTTCTCGGTCGAGCCGGTGACCTCGATGATCACCGATTCGGAGGCGACGTCGACGACCCGGCCCCGATAGATGTCGACGATGTCGAAGATGTCACGGCGCTGCGAGAGCGGCGCGTGCATGCGGATGAGCAGGATCTCGTGGGCCACCACCCTCTGGCCGGTGACGTCGTCGATGGTGATCACGTCGATGAGCTTGGCCAGCTGCTTGGTGGCCTGTTCCGCCTGCGCCCGGCCCACATGGACGGCGATGGTCATCCGGGACACGGAGGCATCGTCGGTCGGGCCCACCGAGAGCGAGTCGATGTTGAAGCCGCGCCGGCGCACCGCGGAGGCCACACGGTTGAGCACGCCCGGCTTGTTCTCCACGAGCACGGAGAGGAGGCGGCTCTGGCTCACGACGCCTCCACGAAATCGAGCATGCCCTTGCCCAGGGGCACGATCGGGTAGACGTTGGCGTCGCGGTCGATGTCGAAGTTCATCAGCACCGGGCCGCGGTGGGCAAGAGCCTCGTCGAGCATCGGGCCCACGTCCTCGCGACGGGCGGTGCTCAGCGCCTTCATGCCGAAGGCCTCACCGAGCTTGACGAAGTCGGGGGTGAAGGTGAGGTCGACGGCGGAGCGGATGCCACCGTAGAAGTCGTCCTGGAACTGGCGCACCATGCCCAGCGACGAGTTGTTGAGGATGAGCACGTTGACGTCGATGTTCTGCTCCACCATGGTGGCCATCTCCTGCATGTTCATGACGAAGCCACCCTCGCCACTGACACAGAACACGGTCTTGTCGGGGTTGCTCAGCTTGGCCCCCATCGAGGCGGGGAAGGCGAAGCCCATGGTGCCGGTGCCCCCGGAGTTGAGGAACCGGCCGGGCTTGCCGTAGTCGAACCACAGCGCCGCCCAGATCTGGTTGAGGCCGACGTCGGCGAGGACGATGGCCTCGTCATGGCAGCGCGCGTACATCTCCAGGAGCACCTCCTGCGGCTGCAGGAGGCCGTTGTTGGACACGAAGCGGACGGGGTGCTCCTCCTTCCACTGGTCGATCTGGGTGAGCCAGCTGTGCTCACGCTTGGGCTGCACCAGCGGGAGCAGCGCGGTGAGCGCGCTGCGCGCATCGGCCACCATGGAGACGTGGGGGACCACGTTCTTGCCGATCTCCGCCGGGTCGATGTCGATGTGGACGATGTGCTCCACGCGGGGCGCGAAGGAGTCGAGCCGGGTGGTCACGCGATCGTCGCAGCGCATCCCCACCATGATCAGGAGGTCGGCGTCGCAGACCGCGCGGTTGGTGTAGCCGGCCCCCATGAAGCCCACCATCTGCAGGGCCAGCGGGTGGCGGAGCGGGAAGGCCCCGGTGCCGAGCAGCGTCCAGCCGACGGGGATGTGGGCCCGCTCGGCGAGGTCGATGACCGCCTGCTCGGCCTGGGAGATGAGCACGCCGCGGCCGATGAGCATGACCGGGCGATCGGCCTGCTCGATGAGCTGGGCGATGCGGCGCAGCTTGCGATCGTCGGGCTGGGGCGGCGCCGGAAAGGAGCGCATGCGCACCGGCTCGCGATTGATGTGGAGCTCGGCGGTGGCCTGCTGGAGATCCTTGGGCAGGTCGATGAGCACCGGCCCGGGACGCCCCGATCGAGCCACGTGGAAGGCCTCGCGGATGGTCGGGGCGATGTCCTCGATGCGCGTGATCAGGTAGCTGTGCTTGGTCACCGACATGGTGGAGCCGATCACGTCGGACTCCTGGAAGGCGTCGGTGCCGACGGCGGTGATCGCCACCTGTCCGGTGATCGCCACCACCGGGACGGAGTCGGCGAACGCGGTGGCCAGGCCGGTCACCATGTTCAGAGCTCCCGGCCCGCTGGTGGCGAAGACCACCCCGACCGCTCCGGGACGGCTGCGCGCATAGCCGTCGGCGGCGTGGGCGCCGCCCTGCTCGTGGCGCACCAGGACGTGGTGCAGGGCCGGGTAGGACGGGAGGTGCTGGTAGAGGGGCAGGTTGGCGCCGCCGGGGTACCCGAAGATCGTCGTCACCCCCTCGGCGAGCAGGCACTCGAAGACGATCTCGGCTCCGGTGAGGAGGCGCGAGGCGGAATCCGTCTCCTCGGGGGGGCCCTCGGACTGGGGTTGGATCACTTGTAGGTCAACCGGATGGCGTCACGGACGAAATCGAGGCCCTCGGTCCGCCACTTGGCGGCCGCTGAGCCGGGGCTGTGGCGGTAGCGGTCAGACCCCTCGTGGTGGCGCTCCATCGCCGGCGCGCCGTCCCAATCGTGGTCGACCTGGTGATTGGCGGGTGCGGGTCGGTGTCCTCGGTCGTCCATGGCTTCTCCTCTGCGCTGCTGGTGTTGCGGGTAAAAAAGAAGGGCCCCCTCTTGGAGGGGGCCCTTTCGGTGATCCGGTCCGGTCTGTGCTAGCGAAGCACGCGCCGCGTCCGGAACCTCGAGGTCCCGCTCCCAATCAGGAGCAGGCCGAGGAGTACGAGGACGACGGCGATCCGCTTGGTCATTGGGCGCTAGCCTACGCGACAGCCGTTCGAGGCGTCAAGCACAAACCTGTGACGGCCGGTCCTGGATGGATCGCCCAACTTTCGGTCATCCATGGCCGGAACCCGGAGCGAGCCCCGCCACCTCCGCTCAGGCGGGAGCTGCCTCCATGGCGGCGTCCGGCACCGGAGAGGTGAGCGCCCCGCGCGACGCCGGGCCTACGGTGGCCGCGTATTTGGCGAGCACCCCGTGGGGATACCGGGGCGGACGCGCCGTCCACGAGGCCAGCCGCCGGGCCAGCTCGTCCGCGGGAACCCCGAGGTCGAGCCGCCGCGCCTCGATGTCGAGGGTGACCACGTCTCCGTCGCGGACGGCCGCGATCGGACCGCCCAGCGCCGCCTCGGGGGTGACGTGGGCCACCATCAGCCCGTGGGTGGCCCCGGAGAAGCGACCGTCGGTGATCAGCGCCACCGAGTCGCCGAGCCCGGCGCCGACCAGCGCACCGGTCACGGAGAGCATCTCGCGCATCCCGGGACCGCCCACCGGGCCCTCGTAGCGGATCACCACCACGTCGCCGGCGCCGATGTCCCCGGCCTGGACCGCCGCGAAGCAGGCGTCCTCGCCGTCGAAGACCCGTGCCGGCCCGCGGTGCAGGGTTCGATCGTGCCCGGCCAGCTTGACCACGGCGCCGTCCGGAGCCAGGTCGCCGCGCAGGATGGCGATGCCCCCTCTCGTCTTGAGGGGTGACGCTGCCGGGCGGATGACCTCCTGGCCGGGCACCTCCCGTGCCGCGGCGGCGATCTCCGCGATGCTCCGTCCGTCCACGGTCTGGCAGTCGCCGTGGAGCAGGCCGAGCTCGGCGAGGCGCTGGGCGAGCACGGCCAGGCCACCGGCGGCGTGGACGTCGGTGGCCACGAAGCGGCCTCCCGGCCTGAGGTCGGCCAGGATCGGGGTGCGCGCCGAGATCCGGTCGAAGTCGTCGAGGTCGAGGCCCACCCCGGCCTCGGCGGCGATGGCCAGCAGGTGCAGCACCGCGTTGGTGGACCCCCCGCTGGCGGCGACACAGGTGATGGCGTTCTCGAAGGCCTCCCGGGTGGCCAGGCTGCGGGGCCGGACGTCGTCCTCGACCAGCCGGACCACCAGCCGGCCGGCGGCCTCGGCTGCGCCCCGCTTCTGCTCATGGACCGCGGGGATGTCGTTGGCGCCGGCGGGGCTGAGGCCGAGGAACTCCAGGGCGGTGCTCATGGTGTTGGCGGTGAACTGCCCCCCGCAGGCGCCCACCCCGGGGCACGCGGCCGCCTCCACCGCCTCGAGCTCGGCGTCATCGGCCCTGCCGGCGGCGTGGGCACCGACCACCTCGAAGACGTCCTGGACGGTGATGTCGCGACCACGGTGGCGCCCCGCGGCGATGGTGCCGCCGTAGAGGACGAGGCCGGGCAGGTCGAGACGGCACAGGGCCATGGCGGCGGCCGGGATGGTCTTGTCGCAGCCCACGATGAGCACAAGACCGTCGAAGGAATGCCCCCGCGCCACCAGCTCGATGGAGTCGGCGATGACCTCTCGCGAGACCAGCGACGAGCGCATCCCCTCGGTTCCCATCGACACGCCGTCGCTGACCGCGATGGTGTTGAACTCCATGGGGGTGGCGCCGGCCGCTCGCACGGCGGCCTTGACCTGCTCGGCGAGGACGCGGTGGTTGAAGTTGCAGGGCATGGTCTCGATCCACGAGTGACCGACCCCGATGATCGGCCTGGCCAGGTCATCCGCCGTGAACCCGATGGCACGCAGCATCGCGCGAGCGGGCGCCCGCTGGGGCCCGTCGGTCATCGCCGCGCTGTGCCGCTTGGCGGGGCTGCTGCCGTTGACGGTCATGTGGGGCGGGAGTCTATCGCGCCTCCGTCTTCGTGGCGCCGTGGCCGGCGCGGGCGCGATGGATCGGCGCTTGCCGTGCCGGCCTGTGGATTGGTGGCCATGGCCGCGGTGGCCGCCGGGGCCGACGGCCTGCTCATCGAGTGCCATCCAGCGCCCGCCAGCGCACTCTGCGGCGCGGCGCACGCGATCAGCCCGGCAACGCTGGCGAGCATCGTCCGAGCCACCGAGCTGCTCGCCCATGTGCGTGAACGAGGCTACCATGTGCCGCCCGGGCCGTCCTGCCGCCCGCCCTCAGGAGCGACGACCGCACCATCATGAGCATGAACCCGCTGCGGAAGAATCCTCAGCACGGGCGCGCTCTGTCCGGGCTCGAGCTCATCGAGGACGCCATCTACGCGGTGATCGCCCTCTTCCTCATCGGCAGTGGCGTCCTTCTTCTTTTCGGCGCCGGCCTGGAGCTCGTCAAGAACTTCGATGTCAACAACATCCAACCGCTCATCGTCCGCGTCCTCGATGAGACGCTGCTGGTCTTCGTGGTGGTCGAGCTTCTCCACACCGTGCGCATCACCCTGCGCGACCACACCCTGGCGGCCGAGCCGTTCCTCATCGTGGGACTGATCGCCGGGGTTCGACGCATCCTCATCCTCACCGCCAGCAGTGACACGGTGCACAGCGGGCCCGACTTCGTCGTCTACTGGGTGCAGCTGCTCTTGCTGATCGTGCTGGTGGTGGCGATGGTGGTGGCTCTGTTCATCTGGCGGCGGGCGGCTCCGGGCGGCGACCTCGACGGGGGTCAGCCAGCGACCGACTCCAGGAACGCGACCACGCGCTGAGTGAGCGACCCCAGGTCAGGGCTGATCGGACCACCGACGGGGCGCAACTCGTGACCGGCGTGCGCGACTGCGATCAGCGTGGCGGCATCACCCGCGGCGAGCAGCCGGTCCCGCAGCTCGACCGACTGCTGTGGCGGCACCAGCGTGTCGCTCCACCCCTGGACGATCAGGAACGGCGGCGCTCCGCTGTGAGCGTAGGCGGCCGGCGAGGCCACGCGGAGCGCGTCGCTGTTCGAGCCCCAGGCGGCCCCGAAGACGGGCCGCCCGATGGCCACCGCGGTCGCGCTCCACCCCGGGGAGGTGAGGTCGGCGGGACCCCAGGCGTCGACCACAGCGGCGAACCCGCTCGACTGCGCTGCGTACTGGCTGTTGTCCCACTGCGGCACCTGGCCGTCGGACAGAGCCACCAGGCTGGCGAGGTGGCCGCCGGCGCTGTTGCCGATGACGGTGAAGCGCCGCGGGTCGACCCGCCAGCGCGACGCCGTGGCACGCAGGTACCGGATCGCGCAGCGCGCGTCGATGATCTGTGCGGGCCAGGGATCTGCTGGCGCCAGCCGGTAGTCGATCGAGGCCACCGCGAATCCACGGCCGAGCAGGGTGGTCACCACCATCTGGGTGAGCGGGTTCTGCTCGCGCAGCGACGAGCTGCCGAACGCCCAGGACCCGCCGTGGATCACCACCAGCAGCGGATGCGGGGAGGCGCCGCGGGCCGGCTCGTACACGTCCAGGGTCTGGGCGGTGCCGCCGTCGGTGCAGTACGTCACCGTGGTCGCGGTGACACCGGCGAAGGTGGATGGTGCGGACGCGGCGGGTGCGTCGGTCCCGCAGGCGGTGGCGAGCAGCGCAGCGACCACCGGGAGGACCCGCGCGGTCATGCCCAACGGGATGGCTGGAGCCGGGTCAGCTGACGGCTGTGATGACCGCGGTGCGCGTGCCACCAGGCGAGCTGAACTGCACCTCGTCCCCCACCGTCCGTCCCATCAGGGCGGCGCCCAGCGGCGACACCATGGAGATCCTGCCGCCGGGGACATCGGCCTCCACCGGTCCCACGATGGTGTACTTCGACTCTCCGAACTCGTCGCGCACGGTCACGCTCGAGCCCAGCCCGACCACGTCACCCACGGTGACCTCCATGATCTGCGCGTGGCGGAGCATCGCCTCGATGGTCTGCACCCGGCCGTCGAGCAGGCCCAGCTCCTGGCGCGCGTCGTGGTACGCGAAGTTCTCGCTCAGGTCACCCTCGGCACGCGCCGTGGCGACACGCTTGACGATCACCGGCCGGCGGTTGTCGACCAGGTCGCGCAGCTCCTCCTCGAGGCGGGCGCGACCCTCCTCGGTGAGGTGAACGGTTTTGTCGGTGACCACCGGTTCAAGGGTAGCAGGAGGTCAGGAAGGGTGAATCTCCCGCTCGGGAGTCGCGTCCGTGGCACGGCTCCTCCTCTCCATCAGCACCACATCGCGCCACCGTCCGTGATGCTGTCCCAGCCTTTCGCGGATTCCCACCACCCTGAAGCCACACGCCTCGTGCAGCCGCAGGCTGATGGCGTTCTCCGGAAAGATGCCGCTCTGCAAGGTCCAGATGCCGGCCTGCTCGGTGCTGGCCACCAGCGCCTCCAAGAGCCGGCGGCCGACGCCCTGGCCACGCGCCGCAGCGGCCACGTACACGCTGTGCTCGGCGACCCCGGCGTACACGCACCGCTCCGACGCCGGCACCACCGCCGCCCAGCCCACGATCTCGTCGCCGCGTCGCGCCACCAGCCGGTGATCGGCCACGTGCGCGGTGTCCCACTCCTCCCAGCTGGGGACCTCGGTTTCGAAGGTGGCGTTGCCGGTGGCGATGCCCTCCTGGTAGATGGCGCGCACCGCCGGCCAGTCGTCGGCGCGCATCGCCTCGACCGCCACGACGTCCCGATGTGCCTGCGCGCTCATCGCTGATCAGTGTCGCAAGACCCTGGGCGCGCCCGCCAGACTCCGCACATGGCAAGCGACAGCGCGATCAGCCGATGGTGCAGTTCGACAGCTTCGACGATGCCTACCTGGGCGGGGTCAGCAGGGTCACCGTCAGCGCCTGCACCAGGCGATCCACCGACGACCCCAGGCCGTGCGTCCCGGCCAGAGCCGCCAGGCGCTCGCCATCCACCGGGTAGCCCTCGCGCCTCCCTGCGGGCAGCTCGACCGCCAGGTCCTGGACCGGTGGGACCACCCGCATCGCCCGGGTCAGGTAGTCGCGCTGCTGGTCGGTGAGCCGGCCGTCGCGGAGCACGCCGGCCACGCCTCCGTGCCTGCGCACCAGGTCGACCGCGGCCACCGCGCCCACGCCCTTGAGCCCGGGCAGCCCGTCGGAGGGATCGCCGCGCAGGATCGCGAAGTCCGCGTAGCTGCGTCCCGGGACTCCATAGCGGCGGGTCACCTCGGCCTCGGTGACCACCGCAAGCCCGGCCTTCTCGGGGTAGAGGACGCACACCCGGGGGTCCTCGATGAGCGCGAACAGGTCGCGGTCGCCACTGACGATCTCGACGCTGCCGGGCGTGGTCGCGGTCCAGGTGGCGATCACGTCCTCGGCCTCGTACTCGGGCACGCCGATGAAATCGATGCCCAGGGCGGCGAGGACGTCGTGGATGATCGGCATCTGCGGCTCGAGATCGGGGGGCACCGGCTCGGCGGTGCGGTGGGCCTTGTAGGCGGGGATGAGCTCCACCCGCCACGCCGGGCGCCAATCCTCGTCGCTGGCCACGGCGAGATGGCGCGGCTGCCGGGTGGACACCAGCCTGGCCAGCGTGTCCAGGAATCCGCGCACGGCGTTGACCGGGCGCCCGTCGGGGGAGCGGACCGTGCGGGGAACCCCGTGGAAGGCGCGGAAGATGAGGCTGGAGCCGTCGACGAGCAGCCAGTCGCAGGCCACGGCTACCGCGGCGCCCGCTTGGCGCGGAAGAAGTCGGTGAGGATCTGGCCGCACGCCTCGCCGAGCACGCCCTCGACCACCGCGATGCGATGGTTGTTGACGGGGTTGCGCAGCACGTCGTAGGCGCTCCCGTCGGCGCCCTTCTTGGGATCGCGCGCGCCGTACACGCAGCGGTCGATGCGCGCCTGCACCATGGCCCCGGCACACATCGGGCAGGGCTCCAGGGTGACCACCACGGTCACGCCGTGGAGGCGCCAGTTGCCGACCACCGCCGCCGCCCGGCGCAGCACCAGCATCTCCGCGTGCGCGGCGCCGTCGCCGGCTCGCTCCATGCGGTTGGACGCGGCCGCGATCACGGTGCCGCCGAGCACCGCCACCGACCCCACCGGCACCTCGCCGCGCCACCCCGCACGCCGGGCCAGGCCGAGCGCCCGGGTCATCAGCGCCGCATCGCTGGGGGCGGCGACCGCCTCGGGGGAGCTCAGCGCACCGCGACCAGAGGCAGCTCGACGCTGATGCGCGGCTTCTCCACCACGCGCATGGTGTCATCGACGAAGCGCACCCGCTCGAAGGTGATGCAGTTCACCGGGCAGTGGTCCTCGCAGATGCGGCAGTTGGTGCAGCGGTCGTAGTTGATGAAGATCTCGCCCTCGTAGCCCCCGGCGAGGGGATCGCCGCCCGAGGTCTGGCAGACCATGGTCTCGCCGCCCGAGGAGCGCTCGCGATCCTCACCGAAGACGACCACGTCGATGGCCTTCTCGGGGCAGACGTCGTCACAGGCGCCGCAGAGCACGCAGACGGCGGTGTCGTAGTGATGCACCGAATCGCACTGGAAGCAGCGAATCGACTGCACGATGGCCTCGCGATCGCTCCAGGGCAGCTCGCACTCGCTCATGTCGTAGCGCTTCGAGGCCTCGAGGATGGCCGGGTCGGTGCGCGCGTACACCTCCGACTGGCGGTGGTCGTCGGTGCGCTCGACGATGGTCTGGTAGATGCGCTCGGCGGCGGGCAGCTCGTCGCCGAGGTGCTCGCGGATGGAGCGCGCCACCCGGTGTCCCCAGGCCACGGCGTCGACGATGAAGGACGGGCCCTGCACGCAATCACCGCCGCAGAACAGCCTGTCGACGCCGGTGTGGCCGCCGCGGTCGGCGGCGACCAGGCCGCGCTGGGTGAGGGGTACCGACTCCCCGGGCGTCTCCATGATCTGCCCCGACGCGAAGATGACCAGGTCGGCGGCCGCCGTCCAGCGCTCGGCGTTCTCCACCTCCTTCACCGACGAGAAGATCAGCTTGCCGCTGAGAGGATCGAACTCCATGGGCTGCAGCGGCGCGAAGCTCACCGCCGAGACGTTGCCGCGATCGTCGGCGTGGATCTCCTTGACGATCACCCCGCACTGGATCTTGAGCCCGATCTCCTTGGCCTCGTGGAGCTCGTTGCCGAACGCCGGGAGCCTGTCCTCGGGCTCGATGGCGACCATCCACACCCGCTTGGCGCCGAGCTTGATGGAGCTCTGGCAGGCGTCGGTGGCGATCGCCCCGCCGCCAACCACCACCACCTCACCGCCGACCGGGAAGTGGGGAGGGATGCGGTCGTAGGAGATCTGCCGCAGGAAGGTCATGGCGTCGGTGACCTGGGGGAGATCGTGGCCGGGGATGGGCAGGATCCGCCCCTTCATCATGCCGATGGAGATGAACACCGCGTCGTACTCGGCGAGGAGGTCGTCGACCTTGACGTCGTCCTCGCCGGTGCCGACGTTGCTGTCGGTGCGGACCTCGATCCCCGTGGCCAGGATCATCTCGAGCTCCCACTGCAGCTGGGTGTGGTCGAAACGGAACGGCGGGATGGAGGTGCTGAGCAGGCCGCCGACCTTGGACTCGCGCTCGTAGAGGACCACGTGGTAGCCCTGCACGCGGAGGTCGAGAGCGCAGGTCAGCCCGGCGGGCCCGGCCCCCACCACGGCCACCCGCCGGCCGTTCGACGGCGCGATCCTGTAGTCGATCCACAGGTTCTGCTGGAAGGCGAAGTCGGTGCTGAAGCGCTTGATCGAGCGGATCGTCACCGGCTCCTCGCCGGGATCCCAGCCTCGCTTGCAGTCGGTCTCGCAGGGATGGTTGCAGAGCCGTCCCAGCATGCTCGGGAAGGGATTGGTCTCGTGGATCACAGCCCACGAGTCGACGTAGCGGCCCTGGCTCACGTAGTCGACATAGGTGGCGATGTCCTGCTTGATGGGGCAGTTGCGCTGGCACGGTGACACCGGCACGTTGAAGCCGAGGTCGCGGTGCCCCGCCAGGATCTTCATGGGCGCCTTGTCGGTCACGTTCTTGCCGATGGTGGCCAGAACGATGGCGTCCGTGACCATGCCCACGGGCAGCTCCTCGCGGTGGCGCGAGAACAGGCCACCCTGGGCCTCGGTCACGATCACGGCGGCGGCGCCGGCGGCGCGCATCGCCGCGACCCCGCGTTCCGCGGCTTCGCCGACGTCCAGGGGCGGCGCCGCCCGCATCACCTCGGCGACCCGGATGGCGTCGAGGTCGCGGCCGTAGGCGGGCACGATCACCTCGAGGCCGACGGTGCCCTCGACGGCGTCGTTGCGGGTCACCAGCAGCGGGACGGGGTGCTGCGCGCGCAGGGAGGCAAGGATGTCGAGCAGGCTGTCGTCGGGATCGCACTCGGCGCCCAGGGTGATGGCGAGACGATCCAGCTCAGGCACCGGTCATCTCCGGGTGGGCGAGAAGGTGGTCGGCGAGCTCGCGGGCGGTCAGCATGCCGACCGGCGTCTCATCCTCGTGCATCACCAGCGCCACCTGACGCCCCTGCTGAGCCATCACCGCGGCGACCTCGCCCACCTGCTGCTTCTCGTCGACCAGCAGCGGTGGCGTGCGGAGGATGTCGCGGGCCTGCACGACCGTCGTGGGTGGGCGCATGGCCACGTCGCTGCCGGCGATGACCACGTCCCCCGCCACCAGCCGATCGAGGATGTCCTCCTGGCGCACATAGCCCACCGGGCGGCGGTCGAGCAGCACCGGGATCTCGCTGAGCTCGTTGTCGGCCATGAGCTTGGCGATGGCGTCGACCGGCGTGCTGGGGAGGCAGAAGACCACCTCGTCGCGCATCACCGCCGCCACCACGGGGTTGCCGGCGTCGGGCGCGAGACGATCTGGATCGAGCGACGCGGCGACAGGGGTGGTGGTCAACGCGCTCCTCGCACTGGCTGCGAACCGGCTGCGAGTATACCGACGCCCTCGCCGGCAGCCACCCGGCTACTCCGCGCTCTGCGATTCCGCGAAACGGCGGAGCACGTCCTGCCAGGTCTCGGCGGGCTCCGCCGTGGCTGCGCGGGGCTGCGTCTTGCGGATCCGTGAGCGGGTGCGGTCGATCTCGCGGTCGCGGCGGCGCTCCTCGGTGCTGCGCGCCGCGGTCAGCGTCGACTGGACCTCGGCTCCCACCGCGTCGATCTCCTCGGCGCTGGCGGCGCTGCGAAGAGTGCGGTTGAGGCGGGCCAGAACCTCGGGCGCCAGCCGTCCGGCGGCGTCGCGGAGCGCGTCGCCCGCCTTCTTGCGACGCTGGTCCAGAGCGCGCTGGGCACGGAACTGCTCGGCGTTCTCGCGGCGCTGACTCTCGAAGAGCTCCATGCCGTCGGCGATCAACCGCGGGTACTGCCAGGCGAGGCTGAACTTGCCGCCGCTGATGCCGGCGATCAGCCCGTCGACACTGCGCTGGAACGCATCCTGCGGGTCGCCCGAGAGATCGCTGAGCAGGTCGGCGAGGATGGGCCGGGCTTGGCCGTGGAGGCGGCGCACCCACGCCGGCAGGTGATGATGCTCGGGCGCGGGTGGCTCGATGGGACGGGAGGCGTGCGGCAGTCCCTGAGGACGAACGATGCGGGGGAGCTGCGCGGGCGAGGGTCCGCCCGCCGGCGCGCGGCGTCGCATCGGGGCTGCAAGGGAGTGCTCCCCGCCACGGGCAGGTGCGCTGCGACCATCCGTCTCCTCGCCGGCGGCGGGGGACGATGCCTCGGTTGTATCGATCACGCGGCCACGTCGAAATCCATCGGAACGCGCGAATCGTACCCGACCCTCACCGATCCGCGTTCGGCAGGCGCTGACTACACTCTGCGGCGGAGTTTTGTGACGAAGAGTGACTGATCCGCCGCCGGAGCCGATGCCGGAGCCCTCCGGCTCGGCAGCCGTCCATCTCTCCAACGACGAGTCGGCAGCACTGCGAGAGGCGGGGCGGGCGTGGTCGCTGGTGCCCCGGGCGCGCGCCAAGGGCGGCGACGACGTCATCGATCCCGATCTCGACCTGCGAGAGCAGCGCGGCCGGCCCGGCGAACGCTATGTGCGCGTGCTGCGCTCCAAGTCGCAGGGTTTCGAGCGCAAGGCGCCGGGGTGGCTGGAGGTCACCGCCAGGGCCACCGCCCCGACCGACGACTTCGGCCGCCTGCGCGCCCGGGTGCGCAACGTCCTCCTGGGCACTCCCCTGGCGACGCAGCAGCAGAGCCACGAACGGCTGACCAAGATCAAGGCCCTCGCGGTTCTCTCCTCGGACGCGCTCTCCTCGGTGGCCTACGCCACCGAACAGATCCTCTTCTACCTGGTGCTGGCCGGGGCCTCGGCGTACGGCTTCATCCTGCCCATCACCGGCGCCATCGCCCTGCTGCTGGCCATCGTGGTGCTCAGCTACCGGCAGACGATCAAGGCGTATCCCAAGGGCGGCGGCTCCTACATCGTGGCCAGCGACAACCTGGGGCCCATGGCCGGATTGGTGGCGGGATGCGCTCTGATGACGTCCTACACGCTGACGGTCGCGGTCTCGGTCGCGGCCGGGACCGACAACATCATCAGCGCGGCGCCGGCGGCGATCCCCTACCGCGTCCCGCTCTGCCTCGCCTTCATCGCCCTGCTTCTCTTCGGCAACCTCCGTGGCATCCGCGAGTCGGGGTCGATCTTCGCCGCCCCCACCTACCTCTTCATCGCCTCGATGTTCCTGATGATCGCGGTGGCCGGGGTGCAGATCATCACCCACCACGTGCCCCGCACCGTCCCCGTCATCAACCCGGGGCGGGTGACCTCGACCCTGGGCATCTTCCTGCTCCTGCGCGCCTTCGCATCGGGAGCGACCGCGCTCACCGGCGTCGAGGCCATCAGCGACGGCGTCCCCGCCTTCAAGCCCACCGAGTGGGTCAACGCACGCATCACCATCACCACGCTCGGGGTCATCCTCGGCACCATGTTCGTGGGCATCAGCCTGGTCACGTACTGGTTGGGCCTGGTCCCGGACGTCCCGAGCTCCCCTCACTACCAGACGATCATCTCCAAGGTGGCCACGTACGCCTTCCACAACGGTCCCCTCTACTTCTTCGTGATCGTCTCCACCACCGCCATCCTGGTTCTCGCGGGCAACACCGCCTTCTCCGACTTTCCGCGCCTGCTCTTCTTCATGGCGCGCGACGACTACGCACCCCACCAGTTCAAGAGGCTGGGCGATCGCCTCTCCTACAGCAACGGCATCATCGCGCTCGCCCTCCTGTCCGGCGTGCTGGTGTGGGCGTTCAAGGGGGAGGTGGGACGGTTGCTCCCGCTCTACGCGGTGGGCGTCTTCACCGCCTTCACCATGTCGCAGGCGGGCATGGTGATGCGCTGGCGGCGGCTGCGCCAGAAGGGCTGGCGGCTGGGCCTGGCCATCAACGCCACCGGCACTGTCATCACCGGGCTGGTGCTCGCCGTCAACGGCGTCACCCGCTTCTTCGACGGCGCCGGGGTGATCGTGATCGTGGTGCCGCTCCTGGTGGCGGCGTGCTTCGCCATCCACCGTCACTACGCGGAGGTGAGCAGCCGCCTGACCACGGAGATCGCCACCTCTCCCGATCAGCTCAAGCTGGTCTGCCTGGTGCCCATCGCCGACCTCAACAGCCTGGCCCTGCAGTCGCTGGCCATGGCCAGGACGATCAGCGACAACGTGGTGGCCGTCCACATCTGTGACGACGAGGACCACATCGCCAAGCTGCGGGCTCAGTGGGACGCATGGGGCAACCACGTGCCGCTGGAGATCGTCGAGTCACCCTATCGATCCTTCATCCGGCCGCTGCTCCGCTACATCGACGCCATCGACAAGCAGCGCAACGACGATACCCTCGTGATCGTGCTCCCCGAGCTGGTCGCCACCCGCTGGTGGCATCAGCTGCTCCACAACCAGACCGCCCTGCGGCTCAAGGCGCAGCTCCTGTTCCGTCCCGGCACTGTGGTCATCAACGTCCCCTACCACCTCCAGCACGCCCCCCACGTCCGGCGCATCCGCCGGCGCAGCGACAGGAACGGCCATGACGACATCGAGGCCATCTGAATGAGCACCACCCTCGACACCTCAGCGGCGGGCGCCGTCGGCGCCACGGTGCGCCGCCTCGGCGGCGGGGGACCGCGCCGCATCGCCGAATCGGCGGGGCTGGTGGTCACCCACGGAGAGGGGCCGTACCTGGTGACCAGCTCCGGCCGGCGCCTGCTCGACTTCGCCACCGCCATGGGGGTGGCCTCCATCGGCCACGGCCATCCGCGCTGGGCGGAGGCGGTGGCCCGGCAGGCGACCCGGCTCGCCGCCTGCGTGCTCCACACCCCCGAGCACGCCGCCTACCTGGAACGGCTCGCGGCCGTGCTCCCCGCCGGGGTCGACCGGGTGGCGCTCTACTCCGGCGGGGCCGAGGCGGTCGAGGTGGCGGTGCGCCTGGCCCAGTCCGTCAGCGGCCATCGCGACCTCCTCTCCTTCTCGAGCGGCTTCCACGGCAAGACCACCGGGGTGCGCTTCAGCGGGGGGCGCTTCCCCGAGGAACGGGTCAGCCTCGGTGTCGACTGGGTGCACTCCCTCCCCTACCCGCGCTGTGAGCGCCACGACGCGCTCGCCTACCCGGCCTGCGAGGAGGACGGCGCGGCCGCGCTGGCCGGCCTGGAGGAGCGCGCCGCCAGCCTCGACGGGGTCGCTGCCGTCATCGTCGAGCCGGTCCTCGGCACCGCGGGCAACCGGCCCCCGCAGAGGCGGTTTCTGGCCGGCCTGCGCGCCCTCTGCGACGCCCACCGGTGGCTGCTCATCGTCGACGAGTCGATCACCGGCTTCGGGCGGCTGGGACGCAACTTCGCGGTCGATTGGTTCGGGGTCCGACCCGACATCCTCGTCCTGGGCAAGGCGATCGGCGGCGGCTACCCGCTCAGCGGCGTGGCCGCGCCCGGGGCCCTCTGGGACCAGAGCCTCTTCGCTCAGCCGTCGGCGACCTCGAGCAGCTACGGAGCCAACCCGCTGGCCTGCGCCGCCGGTATCGCCGTCCTCGACGTCCTCGGTGCCCCCGGGTTCCTCGACCAGGTCACCGCGACGGCGGGGCGCCTCGCCGAGGGGATCGGGGTGCTGGAGCGGGGGTCGCCGTTCGTCTCGCGCAACCGCGGGGTGGGCATGATGCTCGGATTCGACCTGGTCGACCCCGCCGGCGGGGGGCTGGCCGGCCCCGATCTCTGCCTGCGCCTCTTCCGCCGCTGTCTGGACGAGGGCATCCTCATCGTCGGCGACGTGCCCGAGGTGCGCCTCAACCCACCGCTGGTGCTGACCGAAGAGGGCGCCGACCTGGCCATCGCAGCCCTGCGGCGTGCCCTTGCCGGCTGATCCTCGCGGGGGCGCCCCCCTCCGCGTCGCCGTGGTGGGGGTGGGCTCGGCCGCGACCCGGGCTCACCTGCCCGCGCTGCGAACGGCCGAGGACTGCGGCGCTGTGCGGCTGGTCGGCGCCTGCGATCCGGATCCGGCCCAGCGGGCCGCGGTCGTCGCCGCCCATCTCGGGGCCCAGGGCTTCGCCGACAACGACGAGATGCTCGAGGCCACCTCTCCCGATCTGCTGGTCATCGCCACCCCTCCCAGCGCCCATCTGGGGGAGATGGCCGCGGCGCTGGAACGCGGTGTCCACGTCCTCTGCGAGAAGCCGCTGGGGCTCAGCGAGGCCGACGTCGCGGCCCTCCGCGCTCTGGCCGCGCGCCACCCCGATCTGGCCCTGGCCACCGTCCACCAGTACCGCTACGCCACCCCCTGGCAATGGATCGCCCGGGCCGCGGCAGGGGCGGTGCGGGGCGACGAGCCCTTCACCGTGGAGGTGCGCGTGGAACGGCCGGGCACCGACCCGCTCAGCGCCGGCGGCTGGCGAGCCGATCCCGAACGCGAGGGCGGCATCCTCGGCGACCACGCCGTCCACTACCTGGCGCTCCTCCACCTCCTCGATCCAGGCTGCGAGGTGGTGGCCTGCCACCGCCGGGGCCCGGGTGGCCGCGAGGTGGCGGCGGTCGATGTCCGCGTCGGTGCCGCGGGCGTGGCCACCATCCGCACCTCGTACGCCGGCGCGCGCCGGACCAACCTCGTCCATCTCTCCCGGCCCGCGCAGTGCCTGGAGCTGGACTGGGAGGATGCCGTGGTCCGGGTGGTGCACGACGGCCGGGGACGCGCCCCGCGGGCCGTGCCGTCGCTGAGCGACCGGGCGGTGGTCAACGCGCTCTACTCGCCCATGTACGACGAGCTGATCGCCAACCTGGGTGATCCATCCTGGCGCGCTCTGGCCACCGCCCGGACCATCGGCGCGGCGGAGCTGCTCGGGACCGCCATCGGCATGGCGCGGTGACCGCCGCGCGGTGGTGGTCCTGGGTTGCGATTACCATCGCTGCCGTGGATGAGCTGCGCGACCTGGCCCGCGCCGTGCTCCTGGCGTTCGCCGACCTCGGTGTCTTCCTGCCCAGCAACCGCGAGCGCCTGCTCCGCAAGATGCGCTTCCTCGACCCGCTCGACCCCGACCAGCTGATGGAGTTCCTCGACCTCTGCATCGATGCGGGATTGATCGACGACGCCGAGGCGGGGCGGCTCCGCCTCGACGGCGCCGAGGCACGGCGCCTGGCCATCTCCATGGACGGGCACAGCCCCGTGCCCGATGACCAGGCCCACGCCTGGGCGGCGCGGCTCGGCGGTCCCAGCCCGGCGTGATGGGGGTCTGGCCGGCGCCTCAGGCGGCTCCGCGCTTGCGCGCTGCCGGCTTGCGCCTGCTGGCTCCGGCCTTGCCGCCGGCGGGGGCCTCGGTGGCCGCCTTGCGGGTGGTGGCGCCCTTGAGCCGCGACGCGCTGCCACGCAGCTCGGTCCGCCCCGCCTCGGTCCCCGCGGATGTCCGCGCGGCCTCGAGCAGCTCGCGCAGACCCTCCTCGACGCACTCCGCGAAGACGTCGACATCGCTGATCCCCTGGCCATCCACCAGGTAGCCGAAGTTGAGCGTCCCGAAGTAGCTGAAGATGGCGATGGCCAGCTCCTGGCCGTCGTAGAGGAAGGCGATCGGGAAGACCTCCACCAGCCGTGCCCCCTGGCAGTAGAGAGGCTGCTGCGGTCCGGGCACGTTGGTGACGATGAGGTTGAAGGCGATCTGGCGCAGCGACGCCCGCGCCACCATGGCGTGGAGGGTCGACGGCGCGAAGCCGGCCAGGTTGAGAAGGAAGTCGGCGCCGACCGCCTGCTTGCGGGCTTTCAGCGCGTCCACCGTGGTGCGCACCGCGGCGATGCGACGTGCCGGGTCCGCCTCGGAGATGGGCAGCTTGACCAGAAGCATGGCCAGGCGGTTGCCCAGGGCGGTGCGCTCGCTGGTGTCGCGAATGCTCACCGGGCAGAGCGCCTGGAGGGCCTCCGCGGGGTCGTCGGGATCGACCCCGCGCGCGATCAGGAAATGGCGCAGGCCACCGGCCACGGTGGCCAGGACGAGGTCGT
The DNA here is from genome assembly GCA_035552595.1 of Candidatus Dormiibacterota bacterium. Taxonomy (GTDB): domain Bacteria; phylum Chloroflexota; class Dormibacteria; order Aeolococcales; family Aeolococcaceae; genus Aeolococcus. Next base: position 4,680 of record DASZKZ010000030.1, on the reverse strand, counting down.
TGATGGTGCCTCCGAAGGCGGCCTTGACGGTGCGGAAGTCATCGAGTGGAAAGCGGCTGTACGCAAACGAGCGCGTCGTCCCGGTCCTGCCGTTGATCGCCGACCTCGGTGTCCCCATGTGCTCGGCCATCGACGCCAGGCCGCTGGCGGTGTCGCGCAGAGCCATGGCCAGCCGGCGCGGCTGTCCGGCCACCGCGCGCGCCGCGCTGAGAACACGGGCGGGCCGGGTGACGCGCTCGCGCAGCGAGTTGACGAGCAGGCCAAGCCCGCTCGGCGACTCCCGTGCCGTCCAGCGCGACACCCCGAAGGGCTGCTTGGCCGGCTCCGGCTCGGTGTCGAGCAGGATGGTGGCCAGCTCCAGGTTGGAGATGCCGTCGACCATGGCGTGGTGCGACTTGGTGAGCAGCGCCCAGCGTGAGTCGCGCAGTCCCTCGATGACATAGATCTCCCAGAGCGGCCGGCGTCGATCGAGCTGTCGCGAGAAGACGCGGCCGATCAGCTCCTGGAGCTCCTTGTCCCCGCCCGGCTTGGGCAGCGCCGCGCGGATGAGGTGGTTGCTCATCTCGAAATCCGGATCGTCGACCCACACCGGCGTATCCAGGCTGAGGGGGACGAAGGCGAGCTTCTGGCGGTAGCGCGGCATCAGGTCGAGGCGGGGCGCGATCGCCCTGGCCAGCCCGTCGTAGAGGGCCCGGCCGGTGCCCAGCGGCGAGGCTTCGAAGATGGCCACGCCGCCGATGTGCATGTGCGTCCGCGGCGTCTCCAGGTGGAGGAACGACGCGTCGAGTGGCGTCAGCTTGTGGGCGCCCTGCATCCCGAAACTGTACGTCGGAGGCGCCCCTCCGAGAAACGTCCGCCCGCTGTCCGGCCGTCAGCCCCAGGCTGGTGTCTCATGGACAGGCACACCGCCCTGGTCACCGTCCCGGTGAGCTTCTTCGATCAGCAGACGGGCATCAGCGCGCTCGCCGTGCAGCATCTTCGCGCCGACGGGCGCACCGTGCTCGTGTACCACGATGCTCCCGGAGTGATCGCGGCGCGGCCTCTGCTCGCCGGTGTCGCCGAGACCCTCATGGCCGAGCTGGCGGCGGGCCAGACCCTCGCCCTCATCGAGAGCAGCATGCCCGAGCACGATGCCGAGCCCTTCGTCTATGCGCGCGTCAGCCTGTCCTTCGCGGCCTGGGTGGGGCGGGTCAACGCCGGCAGCGGTCGCGTCATCGCCGTGGACGAGGTGGCGTGCGCCTGCGGGATCGCCGTCGCCGAGGTGCGGCGCACCGAGGTCCTGGCCCTGTCCATCCACCGGGTGCGGTCGTGTGCCTTCCCCGGGTTCCGTCAGCGACGTCTCGGTGATCGCGCCCGGAGCGCTCTCGCCGTCGCCTGAGCCGCGCCCGTCGGGCGGGGCCGCACCGGGCCCAGCTCCGCCGACGGGCAGATGTCGTTGAGCACGCACACCGGGCAGCGCGGCGACCGCGCCACGCACACCCTGCGTCCGTGGAGGATGAGCCGCAGGCTGAGATCGGTCCACTCCTGCGGCGGCACCATGGAGCAGATGTCGCGCTCGATCTCGACAGGGTCCGTCGCCGTGGTGAGGCGGAGGCGGCCGGCCAGGCGCGTGACGTGGGTGTCGACCGGGAAGCCGGGCACTCCGAAGGCCACCCCCAGGACCACGTTGGCGGTCTTCCTGCCCACCCCTCGGAGCGTGACCAGGTCCTCCATCCGGGGCGGCACCTCGCCCCCGAAGCGTCCCACCAGGTCCTGGCTCATCTCGCGGATGGCGCGCGCCTTCATCCGGAAGAAGCCGGTGGAGCGGATCAGCTCCTCGACGTCCTCCTGGCGCGCCTCGGCCAGGTCGGCGGCGGCCGGGTAGCGCGCGAAGAGGACCGGGGTGATCATGTTGACCCGCTCGTCGGTGGTCTGCGCGCTGAGGATGGTGGCCACCAGCAGCTGCAGCGGGCTCTCGTGGAGGAGCGCGCACGTCGCCGCGGGGTACTCGGCACGGAGCCTCTCCACCACCTCGGCGGCCCGTGCACGGGCGCCACCAGGACGGCGCCTCGCGCCCGACGTCGCGGCCATGCTCCGCACTCCTTCCTACAATGCGCCCGTTCCCGGCAGCCCTCGAAGGCGGAGACCCCATCGTGCGCTTCAAGATCACAGTCGTCGGCGCCGGCAACGTGGGCGCCACCCTGACACAGCGCCTCGCCGAGCGCAACTACGCGGACATCGTCCTCGTCGACATCGTCGAGGGGCTGCCCCAGGGGAAGGCTCTCGACATCCTCCAGGCGGGCCCCGTCCTCGGCTACGACTCCCTGGTCACCGGAACCAACGGCTACGACGAGACGGCGGGCTCCGACGTCGTCTTGATCACCAGCGGGGTGGCCCGCAAGCCGGGCATGTCTCGCGACGACCTGGTCATGACCAACGCCAGGATCGTGGCCTCCGTGACCCGCCAGGTGGCGGAGCGGTCCCCGGAGGCGGTGATCGTGGTGGTCAGCAACCCCCTCGACGCCATGGCCCAGATCGCCAAGGCGGTCAGTGGGTTTCCCCGCCGGCGGGTGATCGGCATGGCCGGGGTCCTCGACACCGCGCGCTTCCGCACCTTCATCGCCCAGGAGCTCGGCGCCTCGGTGACGGATGTGGCCGCCTATGTGCTCGGCGGCCACGGCGACACCATGGTGCCGCTCACCTCGCTGACCACCGTGGCCGGGGTGGCGGTGGCGGATCTGATCCCGCGTGAACGTCTGGAGAGCATCGTGCAGCGCGCTCGCGACGGTGGCGCGGAGATCGTCGCTCTGCTCAAGACGGGCAGCGCGTACTACGCGCCGTCGGCGGCGGCGGCCCAGATGACCGACGCCATCCTGCTCGACACCCGCCAGGTGCTGCCCTGCGCCGTGCACCTCGAGGGCGAGTACGGCATCAACGGGCTCTATACCGGTGTTCCCGCGCGGTTGGGCGCGGGCGGACTGCTCGAGGTCGTCGAGGTGGCCCTGGCGGACGCCGATCGCACCGCCCTGCACCGCTCGGCGGCCGCGGTGCAGCAGCTCGTGGAGCTGATGGATTCGCGGCGCGCGGACATCGACGCGTCCCTGCCGGCACTGGGCGAGGCGGTGACGGTGGGCTGACGGTGACCCCGCCGCCCGGTACAACCGCTTCGATGCTTGGATCGCGATCGGCAATCCGGCTGTTGTTGAGGCCTCCAGTCAGCCCTGCGGCCAGGCGTATCGCGATCACTGGAGTCGCCGGAATCCTGCTCACGGCGCCGCTGTCACTGCAACAGACGGTGGCACCGTATCCGATTGTCAGTTGGTTGCTCACCGTGTCAGGGGCCGTCCTGGCCGTCGTCTGCCTACGGACTGCATGGACGCCTCCGATGACTGTGGCACGGGCGGCCGTCCTCCTTTGCATCATCTTCTGCGCGGTCTCGTGCGTCCTTGGAATCTCGCAGACGGTGTCCGCCCTGACAAGGTCGAATCAAGAGCTGCTGTGCGTCGATGACGTCGCCCCAGATACCGTCGTCGGGGGGCAGGAAGTCGTACAGGGCATCGACCCATACACCTCCTTCCACCTCCTCGACGCCGAGAAGAAGCTCGGATGCCCCACGTACTCCGTGACCCCCTTGCGGTCCGGCGTGTTCCGCTCGTTCGCGTCTCCGCCATCATCGGCTCAGATCGAGGCGGCGGCAGAGGCGACCCTTCACGGTCATCCCACCGGCGGCCTGCTTCTGGGCTTCAACTATCCGGCGGGTACGGCACTGCTCGGCGTGCTTGGCGGCCGAGCTCTGGTGCTCGTCTCTCCACTCGCACTTCTCCTCGCGGGGTTGGTCGTCGCGCGACGGACCGAACCGTCGCTGCGCCGTGCGACGATCCTCGCGCTCGGCGCGCAGGCGGGGTTGCTTGGGCTGATCGGCAGTCCCCACGTCGATGTCGTGGTCGCCGTGCTGCTCGTGCTTGCCATCAGCAAGCGGCGCGGGCTGGCCTCGGGAATCGCCCTGGGGCTGGCGTGCGCGGTGAAACAGACCGCGTGGTTCATCGCACCGGCGCTGCTCGTGCTGGCGCTGCGTGAGGGGAGGACTCGAGACCTCCGATACCAGGCCGGCGCGCTGGTCGGATTTGGCGCGATCAATCTCCCGTTCATCGTCGCGGGTCCATCGGCGTGGATCACGGGAGTGTTCGCACCTCAAACACAACCCGTCTTCCCGTTCGGGCTCGGACCGGGAGCTGCAGGAGCGCCCGGGAGCGGTCTTGCGGCAGTGTTTGCAACCCTGGCGATCGCGGCCGTGGTTGTGGGAACCATCATCTGCGCGCTGGCTCCGCGTCGATGGGCACCGACGGGGATCATCGTCTCCAGCCTCGGGCTCTGGCTGGGTCCGCGAAGCCTTGGCAACTACGTCGCGCTGCTCGGCATCACCGCCGTCTGCACCGTGATCGGCTCGACCTCGAGACCATCAGCATCTGCCGACGACCCGGCTGAGCACCGACCCCATGTGCGCGAGGTGGTCAGGGGTCCGGCGCCGCCCCCGTGTCGTCGCCAGCACGTGGCGGGGCTGTGGCGGGGTCGAGATCGTCGGAGGCGGGCGTGGTCACCACGGGGATCTCAACTCGCGGCGGCTTGTAGCGCACCCCGAAGAACGGCCCCACGCTCATGAGGATGCCGACGAACGCCTCCTTGAGGTCGGAGTCGGCGGGG
>DASZKZ010000029.1:0-37500 GCA_035552595.1 Candidatus Dormiibacterota bacterium | reverse complement strand
TCGCCGAGAGCCCGCTGATCCCGCACGCGGACACGATCGCCATCCTCGGAATCCTCGACAACTCCCGAGCCACCCTCGGCGTCATCTATCCGAGCGAGTGGTGATGGCCGGCCCTGCGTCAGGTCCACTGGGACAATCGGGATCGATCACCTGTCCTGCACGACGGACAGGATGTTGCCTGACGGATCCGTGAACCAGGCGACGGACTCAGCCCGATCGATGCCCTTCTCGTCCGTCTTCGGCCTCTCGTACCGCTCGAAGCGGACTCCCTGCTCGACCAGGGCGTCGACGGCCTCGTCGATGTCGTCGACCACGAAGTTGAGGACGGTGAAGGACGCCGGGAGGTGGTCGGGCTTCGGGTAGAGGAGCACACCCCTGTCGCCGGCGACGTGCAATCGGAGCAGGCCGAGCCTGAGCTCCGATGTGCTCAGCCCGAGCTTCTCCTCATAGAACTGCTTGGCCTGCACGATGTTCCTGACGGCGAAGCTGCTGAATGCCTCGGAGCTGGCGAACATGGACGTCTCCCTGTACTCGGCGATACAGCCGTTTGCCCGACGACGCGAGTGTACGCGGGCCCTCGAGGCGCTCTCTCAGCGAAGCTGAGGTACCGCCTCAGATAATTGGGCCCGTGAACAGCCAGGCGCGAGCCCAACCGGTCGCCATCGTCGGTGCCGGCCCGAGTGGGATCGCGGCCGCCAAGGCCCTCCAGCAGCGGGGCATCGCCTTCGAGTGCTTCGAGCGCCACGGCCGCGTGGGCGGCCTCTGGGCGGTCGCCGAGGACGAGGTGCAGGCCTCATACCCCTCTCTGGAGTGCAACACCTCGAAGCGGCGCACCCAGTTCTCCGACTTCCCCATGCCCCGTGCGTTCCCGCCCTATCCGCACAACACCCAGATGGCCGCCTACTTCGACGCCTACGTGGACCACTTCGGATTCCGTGATCGGATCATCTTCAACACCAGCGTCGAGCACGCCGGACGGACCGCGGACGGCGGCTGGGACGTGCGCCTCAGCACCGGGGAGACGCGCCGGTACGACGCTCTGGTGGTGGCCAACGGCCATCACCGCGAGCCCCGCTGGCCCGACCCGCCCTTCCCCGGCCGGTTCGACGGCCGGCAGATGCATGCCCACGACTACGCCGGTCCCGCCGGCTTCGAGAACCAGGCGGTGGTGGTGCTCGGCATGGGCAACTCGGCGATGGACATCGCGGTCGAGCTCGGCGGCGTTGCCCGCGCCGTGTACCTGGCCAGCCGGCGCGGTGCGCACATCGTGCCCAAGTTCGCCATGGGCCAGCCCATCGACACCTTCAACACGGCGCTGCCCCTGCCGTGGGCGGTGAAGCGCGCCCTCTTCGGGCTGATCGTGCGCAGCACCATCGGCAGACCCCAGGACGTCGGCCTGCCGGTGCCGGACCACCGGCTCGGTGAGGCACACCCGACGGTGAGCCAGCGGATCACCGCCAGCGTCCGGTCGGGTGCTGTCATCCCCAAGCCCAACATCGCCTCATTCGAGGGCAACAGGGTGCGCTTCACCGATGGGTCGGAGGTGGAGGCCGGCACGATCGTGTACTGCACCGGCTACAACATCACCTTCCCGTTCCTCGATCCCGATGTCATCGACCCCGTCGACAACCGGGTCGATCTCTTCCATCAGGTGTTCGCACCCGACGTTCCCAACCTCGCCTTCATCGGGCTGGTGCAACCGTTCGGGGCGTTGATGCCGGTCGCCGAGGCTCAGGGCGCGTGGGTCGCCGACCACCTCGCCGGCACCTACCGTCTGCCGTCGCGTGAGGTGATGCGCCGCCAGATCAGCACCGAACGGAGGGTGCGCGAGCGGCAGTTCGTGGCCTCGGCGCGGCACACCATGGAGATCGACTTCTACAGCTATCTGAGAGCGCTACGACGGGAGCGGCGCCGAGGCAGTGACGCTCGGACCGCGGCGACCGCTGCCTGACCGCTGCGTCGCCCGCCACACCGCGCCGGCGTCAGAGACGGCGGCCCTTGTCGGTGCGGATCCGCTCGCGGTAGACGCTGTCGATGCGGCTCAGCCGATCGGTGACCAGGTCGATGAGCGGTGCCATCGCGGACAGCAACGCGCCGGCGCGCACCAGCGGCGAGCCCACCAGGATGCGCCGCGGCCGCTGCGCGATGGCTCGCAGCACAGCCGCGGTGACCGCCTCAGGACCGATCGCGGAGGACTCGACGAGGCGGTTGCGGGAGAGTTGATCGCTGGCCCGCGCCCACATCCCCACCGTGGTCACCGCCGAGGGGCAGACGACGGTGGCGGTGACACCGGTGCCGGCCAGCTCCTTGCTGAGCGACATCGAGAAGGCCATCAATCCCGCCTTGGCGGTGTTGTACACCGCGTTGAACGGGATCGGCTTGAGCGCCGCCATCGAGGAGATGTTGATGATGTGGCCGCGACCGCGCTCGCGCATCCCGGGAAGAAGAGTGTGGGTCAGGAGCATGGCGCCGAGCAGGTCCACCTCGAGGGCGTGGCGGATCTCACCCGGATCCAGGTCGCCGTACTCGCTGGCCTTCTCGATGCCGGCGTTGTTGATGAGGACATCGGGCTCGTGACCAACGCTGCGGCAGTGCGTCAGGATGCGCTCACGGTCGGCCGCGCCGGCGATGTCGGCGACCAGCGCGTGGCACGCCAGGCGGTCGCGAAGGCGGAGCAGCGCGGGCCCATCGATGTCCACGAGAAGCAGTCTGGCACCGCGGCTGGCCAGCGCCGCGGCCATCGACGAGCCCAGGCCTCCGGCCGCGCCGGTGATCAGCACTGAGCGGTCCCGGAGCGCGGCGGTCACCGGCCCCTCCGAGCGCCGCGGCGGACGCCGCAGGGTCGAGGCGCGACCGCCAGTCCGGACGGACCCGCCCGTGCCGGTCTGACGGGGAGGCATCCGCGGTGGCGAGCGTGTACATTCAGAGCATGTCCACCGATGGCGTCCGCCTCGCGCGCGACGCGCTTGCCGACATAGCACTGGGTGCCCAGCTGCGCGGTGCCTTTGCCGAGGCGCAAGCGGTCATGGCCCAGACGCTGGCGGGCTTTGGACTCACCGAGCAGCGCTATCACCTCCTGCTCGTGGTCGCCGCCGGGGGGCCAGACGGCACCGGTCAGGGCGCGCTCGCCAGCGAGCTGCACTGTCCGCATTCGCGAATCTCACTGCTGGTGCGCGAGCTCAGCGACGCGAGCATGGTCGAGGCGGTGCGCGACGGTGCCGACCGCCGTCATGTCAGGGTCCGCCTCCGCCCCGACGGCGAGGCGATCCTCGACCGCGCCATCAGCGTGCAACGCGAGGCACTCCACAGCCTCATCGCCAACCTCGAGGTCGGGGAGGTGACCCGTTTGGCCGAGCTGGTGGCTCGCACCTACCTGGGACTGGAGCTGTCGGTCTCCGTGAAGACACCGGCGGGCAAGCCTGCCCGGCGGGAGGGGACGGCGAGGGCGAGGTTCGCCGGAGCGGAGGAGGGTGCCAAGCGCACCCTGCCGCTGCCCGCCGCCGAGGACGCCGCACGGCTGAGGGCCGCCAACCGGGCCTCCCGGGCGCGCTGACGCCCCCGCCGGCTTCTTCAGAGCTGCCTCATGCAGCCGCATACCCGTGCTCGCGATACCAGCGCACCGCATCCTCCAGCGCTGCGTCGATGCTCGAGGGTGTCACTCCCAGCTCGTCGGACGACCGTCGGGAATCGACGTACATGTGGTGCCGAGCCAAGCGCACCCCCTCCAGCGGCACCACCGGTCGCGCTCCAGGCACCACGCGGCAGCGGGCCTCGTCGACAAGACCGGCCATCAGCGCGGCGGCGTGGGGCATCCGGCGCCGCGGCGCCCGGCGCCCCGAGACCGCCCCCAGCCGTCGCCAGAGCTGGTCGAAGCTGAGGTTCTCCCCCCCGACCAGGTAGCGACGTCGCGGTTGCCCACGGGTGAGTGCCGCCACGTGCGCTGCCGCCACATCCCGGACCGCGACGATGTTGATGCCGCCGTCCACGCTGGCGCGGACCCGGCCGCGAAGGAATGTGAGCAGCGCTGTTCCTGTCGGAGTCGGCTTCCAGTCGCGGGCGCCGACCGGAGCGGTGGGCAGGATCAGGACAGCGGGAACCCGGGCCGCCAGGGCGGCACGTTCGCCGGCGATCTTGGAGCTGTGGTATGCCGACCCACGGTGCTCGTCGGCGTGATCCGCCTCGCTCGCCGGCCGCCCCCGGCGGGCCGGCCCCACCGTCGCCGAGCTCGACGTCACCACCGCGCGTTCCACGCCGGCGATGCGCGCGGCCTCGAGGATGCCGGCCGTCCCCGCCACGTTGGTGGCGTGCACGTGGGCGCGGTCGGACGGGGAGAACGAGTACAGGGCGGCGCAATGCACGAGCAGGCGGCAGCCCCACATGGCGTCCACCAGCTCCCCGGACCGGGTCACGTCGCCGACCACCTCCCGCACCCCCGCACCCGAGCGGAGTGCGCCCCGGGAGCGCACCAGCGCACGCACCGAGTACCCCGCCTCGTGGAGCGCGTCGAGAACGTGTCCCCCGATGAACCCGGTCGCCCCCGTGAGGAAGACCTCGTCGCTGCCGCTCACCGCGACCGCTGCCCCACCAGTGTATCCCCGGCTGCGCGGAGGGTCTGCCGGAGCGAGCTGGTGGTGGCGATCACTGCCGTGGGCTCGTACCCGCAGTGGGCCATGCAGTTCTCACAGCGCGGATCGCGGCCGCGCCCGTAGAGCGACCATTCCGTGGTCTCGAGCAGGTCCTTGTAGGAGCGCACGTAGCCGTCGTTCATCAGATAGCAGGGCCGCTGCCAGCCCAGCACCGAGTACGAGGGGATTGCCCAGGCGGTGCAGGGGAAGTCAACGATGCCCTCGAGGAAATCGAGGAACAGGGGCGAGTGATTGAGCCGCCACTTCTTGCGGCGGCCGTCCGCGAAGGCCTCGCGGAAGATGGCGCGGGTCCGCTCCACTCCGAGGAAGTGCTCCTGGTCGGGAGCTCTCTCGTACGCGTAGCCGGGCGAGATCTGCATGATGTCGACCTGGAGGTCATCGTTGAGGTAGTCGAGCACGTTGCGGACAGTGGTGGCATCATCCTGACCGAAGAATGTGGTGTTGGTGCTCACTCGGAAGCCGCGCTTCTTGGCCTCGCGGATCGCGGAGACCGCCTTGTCGAAGACGCCGTCGCGATTCACCGACTCGTCGTGGCGCTCGCGCAGCCCGTCGATGTGGACCATCCAGGAGAAGTACGGGGAGGGCGTGAACTTGTCGAGCCGCTTCTCCATGAGAATGGCGTTGGTGCAGAGGAAGACGAACTTCTTGCGCTCCACCAGGGCCGCGACGATCTGGTCGATCTCGCGGTGAACAAGCGGCTCGCCACCGGCGATGGAGACGACGGGCGCGCCGCACTCCTCGACGGCGTCGATACAGTCCTGCACGCTGAGACGGCGCGCCAGGATGTCGTCAGGCTGCTGGATCTTTCCGCATCCTGCGCAGGCGAGGTTGCACTGGTAGAGCGGCTCCAGCTCCAGCACCAGCGCGTACTTGTCGCGGCGGTGCAGCTTTTGGTTGATCACGTAGGCGCCGATGCGGAGGTTCTGACGGAGTGGCATGCCCATGGTTGCTCCTAGCCTTCAAGGCCGGCGTGTGAAGCCAGCGCCAACAGCGGAAAGACGTGTCGGTAGAGGTGATAGTTGATGTAGAAGTCGCCGGGGAACCCGGTGCCGGTGTGCTGCCGCTCATCCCAGGTGCGCCCAGCCTGGGTGTCGACGAGGTGGCGCGCGCCGGCGGCACAGGACGCGTCGCCGCCCTGGCCGGCCGCCTGCAGGGTCAGCATCGCCCAGGCCGTTTGCGACGCGGTGCTGTCGCCGACGCCGGCGAACGAGTCGTCGCGATAGGAGGCGCAGGTCTCGCCCCAGCCGCCGTCGCGGTTCTGCACACGCCGCGTCCATGACACGGCTCGTGCCACAGCGGCATCGGCAACGCCGAGCGGCGCCAGCGCGCTGACTGCACACCACGTACCGTAGATGTGGTTGACACCCCAGCGGCCCAACCAGGAGCCCTGGGGCTGCTGCGCGGCGCGGAGGTAATCGACAGCGGGCGCCAGCATCGCGCCGTCGACGGGCTCGCCGAGGGCGGCCAGCATCTCGATGGCGTGAGCGGTGACGTCCTCTGTCGGAGGATCGAGCATGGCCCCGAAATCCGCGAAGGGGAGGCGGTACACGATGTTGCGAGTGTTGTCGCGGTCGAACGCGCCCCAGGCGCCGTTGCTCGAGCGCATCGCCGTGACCCAGCGGCGCGCCCGGGCGATGGCGTCTCGCACCGGGGGGGTGGGCTCGGCGGCGAGCAGTGCCAGCACCACGATGGTGGTGTCGTCGACATCGGGGTAGATGTCGTTGTCGAACTCGAAGGCCCAGCCGCCACCCTCGGTTCCGGGCGGGCAGCGCACCTGCCAGTCGCCGCCGCCCATGATCTGCTCACCCAGGAGCCAGTCGACGGCGCGCCGCACCGGCTCCGCGCCGGCGGGCATGCCGGCACGGCGCAGCGCCAGGATCGACAGCGCGGTGTCCCAGATCGGCGACATGCACGCCTGCAAGCGCCAGCCACCCTCGTCGTCGAGCGCGAAGCGGCGCAGCCCCTCGAGGCCACCGCGCATGACCTCGTGGTCGAGCGGCATCCCCTCGAGGTGAAGGGCGATGAGCGAGTACACCCAGGGCGGCTGGATGCCACCCCAGCTCCCGTCCGCCTCCTGCCGGTCACGGATCCAGTCGACGAGGCGGCGGCGTGACGAGGCGCGCCCCGGCTGGAACCTGAGCCGGTCGTACCGTTTCTGGAGCCGGTCCGCCCAGCCGAACGGCCCCGTCGCCTCGACCTGACGCAAGCGCCACTCCGTGCCCGGAAGGAGGAGCTCCTCGAGCGAGAACGGCAGCGGACGGCGGGGCCGGCGAGAGATCACGATCAGCAGCGGGGCCACCGTCCCGCGCGCCCAGCAGGCGAAGTCGTAGAGGTTGAGCGGGATCTGTGGGGGTAGCCAGACCAGCTCGGGGGGCATGCTGGGCACGCCTTCCCACGGGTAGGCGCCGAAGAGCGCCAGCCAGATCTTGGTGAACACCCGCGCGTGCGCGACCCCACCCTGGTCGAGGATGACGCCCAGCGCCCGGCGCAGCTCGGGGCGGACGGCGTCGAGGCCGAGGATGCGGAGCGCGACGTAGGCCTCGATCGTCGTGCTCAGATCGGCGGGGGCATCGTGGTACAGGGCCCACGACCCGTCCTCTCTCTGGGCCTCGAGCAGGTGCCGGATGGCGCCATCCCGGATCTCGTCATGCGGCAGGCCGAGGAAGCGGAGCAGAAGCACGTGCTCGGCCGTCATGGTCACATTGGTCTCGAGCTCGCCGGACCACCATCCCCGGCGATCCTGCTGGCTCAGAAGGTGGTCGGTGGCGGCGAGCACGGCTGCGCGCGCGGACGACACGGCGGAGCCGCCGGCAGAACGCACCAGAGTGTCAGCCATGGACGGCCTCCATCTGGGGGGCCGTCGCGGAGGCGCCGGCGCCGAGACCGGCGGCGGCCGCCCGGCCACTGCGGACCGCCGACTCCATCGTCGCCGGCCAGCCGGTCGCGGTCCAGGCGCCCGCGATGACCAGGTTGGATCTCGACGTCAGCGGACCGGGGCGGTGCAGGCCCGGAGAGGGGACGAAGGTCGCCTCGGGATCACGTGTGGCGGCGCCGCGGAGCAGCCGCGCCGGGGCCAGCGGAGGCCAGACGGCCACAAGCTCCGCGCGGCACAGCTCGACCAGCTCCGCCTCCGGCGCTGTGACCAGGGTCTCCGCCGCGCTCAGGCTGCAGCACAGGTACCCGGGCTGCTTCTGGAACACCCACTGGACCGGGGACCCGATCAGGGCGGCGAAACCGGACGGGCCGGAGCCGCCGTCGAACCAGAGATGGACGTCGACGATGGCGCGGGTGCGAAACTCGGCCAGCCCGTCGATGCCGTACCGCTCCGGCTCGCCCAGGATGGTGGCGAGACGGGCGGGGGGCACAGCCAGCACGACGGCGTCCGCGCCGATCTCCTCTCCGTCGGTGCAGCGAACCCCGGCCACGGCCGCGCCATCGTCGAGCAGGGAGACGACGCCGGTGCGCAGTCGGACAGTCCGCGCCCGCTGTGCCGCGGCCTCGGCGATGCGTGCCAGCGGCACCCGCGACCACCCGATCCGAGCCGCATCCGCGTCGCCCAGCAGCGCCGTGCGGATCACGAACAGCGCGTCCTCCGCGCCCACCTCGTCGACCCGGGCGTTCAACGCGGGCACCACGAACAGCTCCCAGAAGCCGTCGATGGCCATCTGCCCCTGACCATGCCGGCGCAGCCAGCTCCCGAAGGTCTCCGCGGGGTCGGGCGTCTCCGTGGCGGCGCGCAGCCCGCGCACCACCTGGATCTTGGCGGCGCCGTTGAGGGGCGCATACGCCGCGAAAGAGGGCAGCAGGCTGAGCGACGCGGGCAGCCCGCGTGCGGCGCGAAGCCGGCTCGGGGTGGCGTTCCGGCGCAGCACTGTGACCTCGAAGCGTGGCTGGGTCCAGAGGAGCTCACGCAGGCCCAGCGCGGCGACGAAGTCGAGGTAGTCGGTGCAGCAGCCGAGGTGCACGTGCTGGCCGTTGTCGACCTCGACGCCGTCGACGGTGAACGAGGTTGCCTTGCCGCCGAGCAGACGGCCCCGATCCACAAGGATCACCTCGTGACCCTGGTCGGCCAGCCGGCACGTCGCGGCCAGCCCGGCCAGCCCGGCCCCCACCACGACCACTCGCATCAGGTGGGTCCGCCCCTGCCCGTTCGCGGCAGGGTTGCACGGAAGAGCACCGCCGCCTTGTCGGACGGGCTCAGCGAGAGGCGGCGACGAAGGGGCAGAGCCGGCTGCTCCTCGATCTCGGTGAGGATCCGCTGGTAGAGACCGGCCATGGTGCGCACGCAGATGCCGGCCCGCCGGGGGATGTGACGCTCGACGCGCAGCCCCGATGCGAAGAGACGCCGGGCCCGCGAGGCCTGGAAGGCGACGAGGTCATTCCATCCCGGCGTTGCTCGTCCTTCGGTGAGCTGCGCCTCGGTGATGCCGAAGCCGGCCAGCTCCTCGGCGGGGAGGTAGATGCGGCCCATCTCGAGGTCGCCGCGCACGTCACGGAGGATGTTGGTCAGCTGCATGGCCAGGCCGAGGTCGTCGGCGTGCTCCAGGGCGATGTCGTCGTCGAAGCCGAAGATGCGCACGCACATACGGCCCACCGTCGACGCCACCAGGTGGCAGTACCCGGCCAGCTCCGTCCAGGTGGCATAGCTGTGCGTGGTCAGGTCGCGCTCCACACCGTCGATGAGACCGGCGAGCTCGTCGCCGGGAATCCGGTAGCCGGCCACCGCCCTCGCCAGGACGGCGGTCACCTGATCGTCCGGCTCGCCGTCGAGGGCGCGCCGCAGGCGCAACCGGGCCCGCTCCAGCTGGGCGCGCGCGTCTCCATCGGCGGGTGCGTCGTCGACGGCGTCGTCGACCTGCCGGGCGAAGTCGTAGAGGGCGTAGATGGCGATCCGCTGAGGCCGGGGCAGAGCGATGAAGCCCCAGTAGAAATTGGCGGCGTTGCGCCGGGCCAGGCGCTGGCAGACCCGCTCGGCCTCGACGATGCCGCGGGTGGCCGCGGGCTGGCCGTTGAGATCGCTCCTCAGCATGGCCACCGCCTCCGCCGCGAGGCGGGCCTTGACGGCGGCGCCGACCTGGGGCCGGACCGCGTCGGTGCGATACGAGGCGCGCCGGATGGCCTCGATGATGGCGCTGCCGCCGAGGCGGTACATGGCCAGCTGCGCGCGCAGCCGGCCGGCGGTCATCGCCTCCAGCTCGTGGCCCGCCGCCAGCATCGCCGCCGCACGGTCACAGAGCGCCCGCACCGCCCCATGGAGCCCGAGGGCGGCCACCTCGTCGGCGGGCAGGTAACAGCGGCCCAGGCGCGCGTCCACCGCCACGTCCTGCGCGAAGTTGGCCAGCTGCAGGCCGATGCAGACGGAGTCGGAGAGGTGCTCGGCGCGGGGACCACGGATGCCGAGCACGGCGAGCACCATGCGCCCGACAGGAGCCGCGGAGAGGCGGCAGTAGCCCTCGAGCTCCGCCCAGGTGGCGTAGGTCGTGACCACCTGGTCCTGCTGGTTGGCATTGATCAGGTCCAGGAACGGCTGCACGGGGATGGCGCAGGCGGTGACCGTCTCACGGAGGGCGAGCAGGACGGGATGGGTGGGCGCCGTGCCGCCGCCGAGCGCCGCCACCACCTCATCGCGCCAGGCGCTCAGCCGGACGTCGGAGCGGCTCTCGTCACCGAGGTCGTCGGTGATCCTGCAGAAAGCGTAGAGGCGCGCCAGGTGGACCCGGAGCTCGCCGGGAAGCACCGCCGACGCCACCGTGAAGTTCTCGTAGTGCTGGCGAGCCAACCGGCGGCAGAAGGCGTCGGCGTGGGCCAGCTCCGAAGCGGGCGGCGCCGGGGCCGGCGCGATCATCCGCGCGCGGCGGCGCGGGTCACCTGGGTGCCGCGAAGGTCTGAGATGGTCTCGATGAGGCTGGTCACCAGCGTGACCCCGTCGGGCGCGCCCGGCACCGGGGCGCCATCGTCCCGAACCAGGCGGGCGCACGAGCGCAGCGTGGCCAGGTCGGTCGAGCCGGTGCAGAACATGGCGATGCGCAGCACGTCGATCCATTCCCGGCCGAGCTCGACGCAGGCGTGCGTGCCGGCGGACGCCGCGCGGAGGAACGGCCCGGCAACCCCGACGAGGTCGGCGCCGAGGGCAGCCGCGATGGCCACGTCCAGGCCGCTGCGGACGCCGCCGCTGGCGAAGATCACCGCGCTGGGGGCCGCCGCGCGCGCCTGCGTCAACGCCACCGCCGTGGGAATCCCCCAGCCGGCGAAGGCGGCGGCGGTGCGAGCGGCGGGTCCGCCCAGGCGGTGCCGCTCCACCTCGCTCCACGAGGTCCCCCCGGCACCGGCCACGTCGACCGCGGCGACGCCGGCCTCGAGGAGCGTGGTCACCAGGTCGGCCGAGATGCCCCAGCCCACCTCCTTGACCACCACCGGCACATCCAGCTGTTGCGCCACCGTCTCGATGCGGCCAAGCAGGCCCGCAAAGCAGGTGTCGCCCTCGGGCTGGAGGGCCTCCTGGAGTGCGTTGAGGTGGAGGACAAGAGCGTCGGCGCCGAGCATCTCCACGAGGCGGGCGCAGTCCGCCGGGGTGACGCCGAGATTGAGCTGCACCGCTCCCAGATTGGCCAGCAGCGGCACCCCTGGCGCGATCTCTCGCACCGCGAACGTGGGCAGGGCCTCCGGCCGCTCCAGGAGCACGCGTCCCGAGCCGAGCCCGAGAGCGATGCCCAGCTCCTGTGCGGTTTCCGCGAGGACCAGGTTGATGCGCTGCGCCGACTCGGTGCCACCCGTCATGCACGAGATGAACAGCGGCGACGCCAGCTGCCAGCCGAGCACCTCTGTCGACGTGCTGACGTCGGCGAGATTGATCTCGGGGAGCGCGCAGTGCATGAAGCGGTAGGCGTCGAAGCCCGCGCCAACGCCCTTGGCGGCGACGTCCTCTTCGAGGTTGATGCGCAGGTGATCCGCCTTGCGGGTCGAGGTCACCACGCCGTTGTGGCCGTTGCTGGCGCTGGTCTGCACCATGTCAGGCCGCCCGCTCGACGACGAAGTCGAGGATCGACCTGAAGTCGTCCATGGCGGCCGGGGAAAGACCGCAGAGGCCCGCCAGCTCCACAGCCGACCTGCCGCGACGGGCCAGCTCCTCGCCGACCGCCGCTTCGGCGCGGGCCTCGTCGAGGAGGTCGCGGATCACCTCCTCGTCGCCGCCCGGGGTGCGGTAGAGGCGGCGCAGCCGGCGCCGCGCCGCACCGCGGAGCCGGGACTGGGCGATGACCACGGGGTACGTGATCTTGCGTCGCTCGATGTCGCCGCCGCAGCGCTTGCCGGTCAGGGTGGTGTCGCCCCACGTCCCCAGCCAGTCGTCGCGAATCTGGAAGGCAACCCCCAGCTCCGTGCCGGCGCGGCGCAGCAGTGCCGCCTGCCTGGCGCCGGCGCCCCCCATCAGCGCTCCGGCCTCGAGGGAGGCGCCGATCAGGGCTCCGGTCTTGGCGCGCACCATACGCAGGTAGGTGGCCACCGAGGTGTCGATGCGCCCCTCGAGGTCGAGATCGAGACACTGCCCCTCGATGACCGCGACCACCGCCGCGTTGAGCGCTGCCGCGGCCCGCAGCCGCGTCGCCGGACGGCCGCGACCGGAGAGAAGGGCGCGATAGGCGACGGCATGCATGCCATCACCGGCGTTGATCGCCTGGGCGCTGCCCCACACCACCCAGACGGTGGGGCGGTGGCGGCGCTCGTGATCGCCGTCCTGGATGTCGTCATGGACCAGGGTGAAGTTGTGGATCCACTCCACGGCCGCCGCCACCGGCCCGGCCTCGGCGGGATCGCCCCCGCACTGCTCCGCGGCCCAGAGAGCCATGCAGCCACGCACGAACTTGCCGCTCCCGTCGCCGAGAGAGCGCCCCTGCGCGTCGGTCCAGCCGAGGTGGTACGAGGCCATCTCGCCGAGCCTGGAGGTGGCCGGCGCCGCGGTCGAGCGAAGGGCCTCGCTGAGGCGGGGGAGAAGGCGCCGCAGCGCCAAGGGCGTCTCGGCGCCACGAGGCGCTGAACGGGGGATCCCCTGAGTCTCGACGTCGCGGACGCGGACGGCTACAGCCATGCGTTACCCCACTCCATAACGCCTGATAATGGTTCACCAATAGTAAGTAGTCTTGGCACCGGGCACAAGGCGGGTGGGAACAGAGGTGGGCGCTGGAGGGCGTCAAGTAAAATCCGCCGGCTGCCTGCCCAGGTGGTGGAATTGGTAGACACGCCAGCTTGAGGGGCTGGTGACCGCAAGGTTGTAAGGGTTCGAGTCCCTTCCTGGGCACCACGCTTCGGTCGCGAGCCGGGCTGTCGTGCGGTTGCTGCGGCATCGTCTTGGACGCCGCGCGTCCGCGCCGTGGTCGTACGGTGATGGCATGCATCGCTCCCGACGTGGCGCAGCCGCCGCCGCGGCGCTCCTCATGGCCGGCGCGGTGGGCGCCTGTGCGCCCGCATCGCCGTCGCTGTCGTTATCACCGCTGCCGTCGTCCCCGGCGCCCGTGACCGCATCGCCGTCGCCGCCTGCGCCCGTGTCACCGCAGCCGACACGCGTCGCCGTCATCGTCATGGAGAACCGCGCCTACCAGAGCGTGGTCGGGCTCCCCTACATCCGCAGCATTGCGTCGTCATCCACGGTGCTGACCGACTATCACGCTGCCGGACATCCCAGCCTGCCCAACTACCTCGCGCTGACATCGGGCACCACCTGGGGCATCGCCGACGACGGCTACCACGTGCTCCCGTCGCAGGACATCGGTGACCAGCTCACCGTGTCGGGGGTACCATGGCGCGCCTACATGGAGGGCATGGGCCCGGATTGCCGCCAGAGCAGCGGAGGCTACGCCGTCAAGCACGACCCCTTCGCGTACTACGGCGGTCGGTGCCCGGCGTCCGTGGTGCCGCTGTCGCAGCTGTCGGCCGACCTCGCCGCCCCCTCGGCGCCGCGCTTCCTCTGGATCACCCCCGACCTCTGCCACGACATGCACGACTGCGCCTCGGCGACCGGCGACTCCTGGCTGCAGCGCACCGTGCCCGGGCTCCTGGCATCACCGGCGATGAGCAACGGCGTGGTGTTCATCACCTGGGACGAGAACGACGGCGGAGGCACCAACCAGGTGCTCACCCTGGTGCTCGGTGCCAAGCGGCCGGACAGCCCCGCGAGCCCGTATTCACACCCGGCGCTTCTCGCCACCGTCGAGGACCTGCTCGGAGTGCCCCGCCTCCCGGCCGTGCGCACGGTTGCCGCGATCACACTCCACTGACCAGGCCCCGGGTGCCCGTCGCGGCGAGCGGCGGAGGTACGCTCCCGCGTCGACGTGAGAGGAGAGCGCGACGGCGACGCACCGAGACCGGCGAGCGTGGCCGTGGTCACCGGGGCGGGGCGCGGCATCGGCCGGGCGGTGGCCCGGCGGCTGGCCGCCACCCACCTCGTCGTGGCCACGGCGCGCACGCCGTCGGAGCTCGCGGAGACCGCTCTCGACCACCCCGCGGTGCGGGTCCATCCCGCCGACCTCAGCCGGCCGGGAGCCGCGGCCGAGATCGCCCAGGTCGTCGACGCTCTCGGCGTCCTGCGCATCTGGGTGAACAACGCCGCCACCCTGGAGAAGCAGCCGCTGGCCGAGATCAGCGACGCGGAGTGGCGCCGGGTCATGGCCGTCAACCTCGACGCCGCGTTCGCGGGCTGCCGCGAAGCGCTCACCCGCATGGCCGCCGGCGGGGGAGGCGTGATCGTCAACCTGGCCTCCCTGTCGGGCGTCGCCGGGGTCGAGAAGTTTCCCGGCCTGACCTCGTACAACGTCTCCAAGGCGGGCGTGATCGCGCTCACCGAGGCGGTGGCGCTCGAGGGCCGCGAGCACGGAGTCCGCTGTGTGTCGCTGAGCCCGGGCGCGGTGGACACCAGCCTGCTCCGTCGCGCCGCTCCCCACCTCCGTGCGGGCTTGACCCCCGACGATGTCGCCGCCATCGTCGACTTCCTGGTCAGTGACGCCGCCGCGCCGCTGAGCGGGACCAACATCCCCATCTACAGCAATCGCTGAGGGAGAGCGGGGGCCCGCCAGCCGTCGCGGCGCTCCCTCGATGGCATAGTTGTCCGATGGACGAGCCCGCAGCGCTGCCCATGCGCGTCCCCCACGACCTGCATTCGCCCGCCGGCGGCGAGGGAGCCGCCGATCCCATCGCGCCGCTGATCGAGCGCCTCATCCGCGAGATCGGCGAGGACCCTGAGCGCGAGGGGCTCCTGCACACCCCGGGGAGGGTCGCGGACAGCCTCCGTTTCCTGCTCAGCGGCTACCAGCGCAACGTCGCCGACGTCATCAACGGCGCCGTCTATGCCGAGGCGTACGAGGAGATGGTGCTGGTCCGGGACATCGAGGTGTACTCGCTGTGCGAGCACCACCTCCTGCCCTTCTACGGCAAAGCACACGTCGCCTATCTGCCTCGCGGCCGGATCGTCGGCTTGAGCAAGCTGCCCCGCATCGTCGACGTCTTCGCCCGCCGGCTCCAGGTCCAGGAGCGGCTCACCACCCAGATCGCCAACGCGCTCGACGAGGCCCTCGATCCCCACGGGGTGGCCGTCGTCATCGACGCCTCCCACCTCTGCATGATGATGCGCGGGGTCGAGAAGCAGAACAGCCGGACGGTGACCTCGGCGCTGACCAGGGCCTTCCAGACCGACCCCAAGTGCCGCAACGAGTTCCTCGACCTGCTCGGGCGAACGTGAGGCTCAGCGCACGCCGACCACAGCGACCTCGAGCCACATCACCAGGCCACCGGCGACGAACAGCGCCAGGCCGAGGCCGAGGTGGCGCCAGCGGATGGGCGGGTCCCGCCGCCGCCGCGCACGGCTCACCACGGTCAGACCGGCCAGCCCCAGGCCGGCGGCGATGAGGATGGTCGCCGGCACCCCGAGCAACCCACCGAGCACCGCACGCACCGGGGCAGTCTAGGCACCGGCGCCTCGCGGACCGGCGCAGGACTGCCCCTACCATGGTCGGGCCATGGCCCAGATCCCGCTCAGCACCGCCACCGCGGACACGCTCACCGAGGTGCTCGCCGCCCAGGGCGCTCCGGCGTTCCGTGCCGCGCAGCTGCGCCGGGCCGTCTGGCAGCCGTTCGTCAGCGCCATGGACGACGTCCATCAGCTCCCCGGTGCGCTTCGCGACCGGTTGAGCGACGTGCTCGAGTTCTCCACGGTCGCGGTCGTCTCGGAGAGCGACGCCGACTCCGGGCGGACCGTCAAGCTGCTCTGCGCGCTGGGTGACGGCCAGACCGTCGAGACGGTGGCCATGGAGACGCCGGCGCGCAACCGCTCGCGACGCCGAGCCACCATCTGCGTCAGCACCCAGGTGGGCTGCGCTGTGGGGTGCCCGTTCTGCGCCACGGGCCGGATGGGCCTGCGCCGCTCGTGCACCGCGGCCGAGGTGGTGGACCAGGTGCGCGCCGGCTCGGCCGCCCTGCACCGGCGCGGGCTGGGACCGGTGACGCACGTGGTCTACATGGGCATGGGCGAGCCCCTGGCCGCGTACGACACCACGGTGGCGTCGCTGCGCGTGCTCGCCGGCGACGCCGGCATCAGCGCCCGGCGCATCACCATCTCCACCAGCGGCGTGGTTCCCGCCATCCACCGGCTGGCGGGGGAGGGTGTGGCCTGCACCCTGGCCATCTCCCTGCACGCGGCCACCGACGAGCTGCGCGACCGGCTGGTGCCACTCAACCGCAGCCACCCGCTGGAGTCGCTGCTCGAGGCGGGCACGGCATACGCGCGCAGGACGGGGCGGCGCCTCACCTTCGAGTGGTGCCTGATCGGGGGGATCAACGACTCCATCGAGCAGGCCCGCGGGCTGCGCGAGCTGGCCCGCCGCGCCCACGCCCACGTCAATGTCATCCCCATGAACCACATCGACGACAGCCCCTGGGGCCCGCCCGACCGACGCGCCGAGCGCGCCTTCCTGGCCGAGCTCGACACGGTGGTGGTCACGGTGCGCGACACCCGAGGATCGGACAGCGAGGCGGCCTGCGGGCAGCTGCGCGCCGCGCTCGAGAAGCGCCGCAGCCTGCGCCCCGACGGGACGCTCTCGCCGCCGCGACGCCTCTCCGCGGTCTGAGGCGGCGACGGGCCATGGCAGAGCACGACGCGGCTCTGATGGACCGCGCCCTCGTCGAGGCAGCGCGAGCGGACTTCGCCACCAGCCCCAACCCCATGGTGGGGGCGGTGGTGGCGCGCGACCGAGAGGTCATCGCGGTGGGCCACCACGCCCGCGCCGGTGCGGAGCATGCGGAGGTGAACGCGCTCCGGGCCGCAGGGGAGGCGGCGCGGGGGGCGGATCTCTACGTGACCCTCGAGCCGTGCACGGTGAGAGGTCGGACCCCGCCCTGCGTGGACGCGGTGATCGCCGCCGGCCCGCGCCGCGTGGTCGCCGCCATGCTCGATCCCAATCCCGCGGTCGCCGGGCGTGGCGTCGCGGCGCTGGAGGCGGCCGGTATCGTCGTCGAGGTCGGGCTGCGACAGGCCGAGGCCGAGCGCCTCAACCGCTTCTACCTCATGCACATGCGCGCCGGCCGCCCCTTTGTGACGGCCAAGTTCGCCGCCTCGCTGGACGGGCGCATCGCCACCAGGACAGGGGAGTCGCGATGGATCAGCTCGCCCCAGTCGCGAGAGATGGCCCATCGCCTCCGCCACCGCCACGACGCCGTCCTGGTGGGGGTGACCACCGTGCTCCGCGACGACCCCGCCCTCACCGTCCGGCTCGACGGCAGCCCGCGGCAGCCACTGCGGGTGGTGGTGGACAGCCACCTGCGCACCCCCACCTCGGCGCGCCTGTTCGGCGCCGAGGGAGGCGCGGTGCTGATCGCCACCACCAGCGCCGCCACCTCCACGAACGCCACCGCCCTCGAGACGGCCGGCGCGGAGATTCTCGTGCTCCCGGCCCGTGACGGCCGGGTGGACCTCGGGGCACTGCTCGCCACCCTGGGTGAACGGCAGGTCATCAGCGTCCTCGCGGAGGGCGGCGCCGCGGTCCTGGGCTCGCTGCGCGACCACGGGCTGATCGACTCCGTGGTGGCGTTTCTCGCCCCGCGCCTCATCGGAGGGGCCGGCGCGCCCGCCGCGATCGCCGGGGAGGGAGCCGCGTCCCTCGCCGGCGCCATCGCGCTGGTCGACGTCGAGGTCGAGCGGATGGGCGGCGATCTGATCGTGACCGGCTACTGTGTGAGGTAGATGTTCAGCGGAATCGTCGAGGAGGTCGGCCACATCGACAGCCTGGACCGCACCGGCGGGCGGGTCCGGATCGATTGCGGCGAGGTGCTTCGGGGTGCGCGCCGCGGGGACAGCATCGCGGTGAGCGGTTGCTGCCTGACCGTCACCGACTTCATCAGCGGCGGTTTCATCGCCGACGTCATGCCCGAGACGTTCGCCCGCACCACGCTGGGCTCATCCGACGTCGGGGCGCCCGTCAACCTGGAGGCGGCGATGCGCCACGACGGTCGCGTCGGAGGCCACCTGGTCACCGGGCACATCGACGGCGTGGGCAGCGTCCGCGGCGTGCGCCCGGACGGCAACGCCCTCTGGGTGACCATCACCCCGCCGGCCGGGCTGCTCACCCTGCTGGTCGAGAAGGGCTGCGTCGCGGTCGACGGCATCAGCCTCACGGTGGTCAGCGTCGACGGCGGCGGCTTCACCGTCTCGCTCATCCCCCACACCATGGAGCACACCACCGCCGCCGCCTGGGCGCCGGGGAGCGCCGTCAACCTCGAGGGCGACCTGGTGGCCAAATACGTGATGCGCGGCCTGGCCGCACACCTGGGCACGGCGCGCTCCGTGCCCCTCGCCGCGGAGGCCTGAGCCGGTGCCGCTGTGCACGCCCGAGGAGGCCGTCGAGGACATCAGCCAGGGCCGTTTCGTGATCATCGTCGACGACGAGGACCGCGAGAACGAGGGTGACCTGGCCATCGCCGCCGACCGGATCACCCCCGAGGCCGTCAACTTCATGGCCACCCACGCGCGCGGGCTGATCTGCGTCTCCTGCGAGGCGTGGCGCCTCGATGAGCTCGGCCTTTCTGCCATGGTCGACAACAACACGTCGCAGTTCGGCACCGCGTTCACCGTCAGCGTCGACGCCGTGGGGCGCGGCGTCACCACCGGGATCTCCGCGTTCGACCGCGCCACCACCATCCGCCTGCTCTGCGACGAGCATGCCCGCCCCGCTGATTTCGCCAAGCCCGGTCACACCTTTCCGCTCCGCGCCGTGCCTGGCGGAGTCCTCGAGCGGGCCGGGCAGACGGAGGCCATCGTCGACCTCTGCAAGGCTGCCGGGCGCTTCCCCGCCGGGGTGATCTGCGAGATCATGCGCGCGGACGGCAGCATGGCCCGCCGCCCTGACCTGGACGGCTTCGCGGCGGAGCACGGGCTCCACATCGTGGCCATCAGCGACCTCATCGCCTACCGCCGCCGCAGTGAGCGACTGGTCGTCCGGGGCGCGACCACCACCCTGCCGATCGACGAGGGCGTGGTGACCATCCATGCCTACCAGGACGTCATCACCGGGGCCACCCACGTGGCTCTCTGCTGGGGTGACGTCACCGACGGCGAGCCGGTGCTGGTTCGCGTCCACAGCGAGTGTCTGACCGGGGACGTCTTCGGGTCCCAGCGCTGCGACTGCCGGGCGCAGCTGGAGGGAGCTCTGACCATCATGGGCGAGGCTCGTCGCGGGGTGCTGGTGTATCTCCGCCAGGAGGGGAGAGGCATCGGGTTGCTCGACAAGCTGCGTGCCTACGCGCTCCAGGACCGCGGCCTCGACACCGTCGAGGCCAACCAGCACCTCGGTCTGCCCGTCGACAAGCGCGACTACGGCATCGGCCAGCAGATCCTCGCCGACCTCGGCGTCAAGCGGCTGCGCATCCTCACCAACAACCCCAAGAAGCTCTACGGCCTCTCCGGGTACGGGCTCGAGGTCGAGGAGATGCTTCCCCTGGTGATCCCCCCCACCGCGCACAACCGTCGATACCTCGAGGCCAAGCGGATCAAGCTGGGCCACGTGCTCGACGCCGCGGAGGCCGACGCCGGGTAGGGCCTCCACCGCGCCACCAGCGTTCGAATATCTGGGACGATGCGCCGGTGGATGTCAAGACGGGCAAGCTCGATGCCAGCGGGATGCGTTTCGGCATCGTCGCCGGCCGCTTCAACGACATCGTCTCGCAGCGCCTCCTCGAGGGCGCCGTCGACACCCTGGTGCGCCACGGGGCGCGAGACGCCGACCTGGTGGTGGCCTGGGTGCCCGGCTCCTTCGAGATCCCCGTCGCCGCCCGGGAGCTGGCCGAGCACGGCAGCATCGATGCCGTGATCTGCCTGGGCGTGGTCATCCGCGGCGAAACCAGCCACTTCGACCTCGTCGCCGCCGAGGCCGCTCGCGGTGTCGGAGCGGTCCACGCCGCCACCGGGGTGCCGGCCAGCTTCGGGGTGGTCACCGCCGAGACCCTGGAGCAGGCGCTCGACCGGGCCGGAGGCAAGGCAGGCAACAAGGGTGCCGACGCCGCCCTCGCGGCGGTCGAGATGGTCAGCCTGCTGCGGGCCATCCGGCGTCCCCGGCCGGCCCGTCGAACCGCCGCCTCCTAGGAGGTGACGGCATTCCGCGGATGAGAGTTCCGGGACGGATCGTGTCGCTGCTGCCGAGCGCCACCGAGCTGCTCTTCGCGATCGGTGCCGGCGACCAGGTGGTGGCCGTCACCCACGAGTGTGATCATCCTGCCGCCACGCGTGGGCTGCCGGTGGTGACCCGCGACCTGCTCGACCACGCCGCCTCGGCGCCGGCCGAGATCGATCGCCACATCAGCTCGGCGCGCCATCAGGGCTCGAGCATCTATGCGCTCGACGAGGCCCGCCTGGGCGAGCTGCAGCCCGATCTCATCGTCACCCAGGAGCTGTGCGACGTGTGCGCCGTCGCCTATCGCGACGTGGCGCAGGCCGTCCGCAGCCTCCCCGGAGCGACGGCAGTGCTGTCCCTGGAGCCCGCCTCACTGGATGACATCCTGGCGACCGTGATCACCCTGGGCGAGGCGACCGGCCAGTCTGAGGGCGCGGCCCGCCTGGCTGGCCAGATGCGCGACCGCATAGGCGCGGTGCGGAGCCTCCCGCCGCCATCGCCACTTCCGGTCACGGCGTGCATCGAGTGGACCGATCCGATCATGGCGGGCGGCCATTGGGTTCCGGAGATGGTGGAGAGCTGCGGCGGCATCGATCCCCTGGGAGAGCGCGGCCGGCCCTCGCGGTACGTCGAGTGGGAGGAGATCCTGGCCGCCCAGCCCGACGTCATGGTGCTCATGCCCTGCGGCTTCGGTCTCGATCGAACCCTGACTCTGGCGTCGGAGATCACCGCTCGCCCCGGCTTCGCCGAGCTTCCCTGTGCCAGGACGGGACGGGTCGCCGCCGTCGACGGCTCCAGCTACTTCAACCGGCCGGGCCCGCGCATCGTCGACGGGCTGGAGATCCTGGCCACGGTGCTGCGCTCCCAGCCGGGCGCGCCGATCGCCCCGGGAGCGGCGTGGGTCCAGCCCGCTCAGCGGGCGGCTTTGGCCTGAGTACGCACGCAGCGGGTGCAGACCTTGGCCTTGACCAGGCTGCCGGCACGCAGGATGTGGACCGACTGAAGGTTGGGCATGAAACGCCGGCGGGTGTGGCGCTTGGAATGGCTCACATTGTTGCCCGACATGGGGCCCTTTCCGCAGACATCGCAACGCTGAGACATGGTGTGGTGCTCTTTCCCGAAAGCGGCCCGATGCGGAGAGCAGTGGTGCCGCGTACTACAATTGCGCCTCGCCACACACGTGGTCTCGGCGCGCCCCGGACGTCACCCGGGTGGTCGCCGAGGATAACACATGGCCGCCGCGCGGCTTATGGGATGCGAACGTGACGAGCAAGGTCAAGGCCCCCCATGCCCTCACCCGCACCGAGAGCCTCGGCCGGATCGAGGTGTCGCCGCGCGTGGTCGCGTCCATCGTCGGCCATGCAGCCAACGAGTGCTACGGCGTCGTGGGCATGGCCGCCCGCGGACTGCGCGATGGCATCGCCGAGCGTCTCAATCGCGAGAATGTCCACCGCGGCGTCGAGATCGAGGTGCGCGAGGGCGGCATCCACATCGAGCTGTACATCATCGCCCAGTACGGCACGCGCATCAGCGAGGTCGCGCACAACCTGATGAGCGCGGTGCGGTACGCGGTGGAGCGGTCGCTGGGACTGCCGGTGCTCGCCGTCAACGTCAATGTCCAGGGCATCCATCTCGAGGACCTCAGTGTCCGCTGAGGCAGGTTCCAAGCTGACATTGCTCCGCGAGCCCGTGCTCACCGTCGGCGGCGAGGAGCTGCTGGCCGCGCTGCGCAGCGCCCTGGCCTGGCTGCAGGCCAACCAGGAGGAGATCAACGATCTCAACGTTTTCCCAGTGCCCGATGGGGACACCGGCTCCAACATGTACCTCACGCTGCGTTCCGCGGTCGAGGAGGCGCAGACCGCCGCCGACCCCTCATCCGCCGCGTCGGTGCTGACCGCGGCGGCGCACGGCTCGCTGATGGGAGCGCGCGGGAACAGCGGCGTCATCCTCTCGCAGGTTCTCCGCGGGCTGGCTCAGGGAGTCGGCAGCGGTCCTCGTCTCGATGCCGCGGCCTGGGCACGAGGGCTCGGCGAGGCGCGCACGGTGGCGTACAAGGCGGTGATGAAGCCCACCGAGGGGACCATCCTCACGGTGGTGCGCGAGGCCGCCGAGGCGGCCATCCGGGCAGCGGAGGAGAGCGACGACATCGTCACCGTCCTCGACCTCGCCGTCCGCGCCAGCCACGGCGCCGTGGAGCGCACCACCGCCCAGCTGCAGGTGCTCAGCGACGCCGGGGTCGTCGACGCCGGCGGCTTCGGCTTCGCGGTCATCCTCGAGGGGTTGAGCCGGGCGATCGCCGACCCGGCCGCCGCCCACTCCTCGCCGACCGGCCCGCGGCGCCGCTCCGGGGAGGACCGGGTCCAGCTGCCGTTCGAGGCACCTGGCGGCGCTCGCCGCCCCCCGGTGCGCCGCGGTGCCGAGGCGGTGGCGATGAAGGAGGAGGGCTGGGGGTACTGCACCGAGTTCCTGATCCACGGACCCGGCCTCGACCCCGTCTCCCTGCGCGATGAGCTCGGGCGGCTCGGCGAGTCGGCGCTGGTGGTCGGTGATCCCGAGCTCGTCCGCGTCCACATCCACACCGGCGAGCCCGCCCCCCTGATCGCGCTGGCCTCCTCGAGGGGACGGCTCAGCAAGCTCAAGGTGGAGGACATGTCGGCACAGCATCACGACGTCCTCGACCGCGCCGACGCCGCGGAGACCGCGGCCGCTGGGGAGGACGCCGAGCCGCACCCACCGCCGCTTTCGGCTGCGCCGGTGGCGCACAAGGCCATCGGGGTCGTCTCCGTCGCCCCCGGCCTGGGCTTTCGCGACATCCTGGTGAGCCTCGGCGCCGATGGCGTGGTCGAGGGCGGTCAGACCATGAACCCCTCTATCGAGGACCTCCTCAAGGCGGTGCGCGCCGCGCCCTCCGACCAGGTGATCCTGCTGCCCAACAACGGCAACGTCATCCTCACCGCCGAGCAGGTCGACTCACTCATCGACGGCTGCGAGGTGCGCGTCGTGCCCACGCGCAACCTGCCCCAGGGCATCAGCGCCCTCCTCGCCCTCGAGGCGGACCTGTCGCTCGACGCCAACTGCGCGCGCATGACCGCCGCCATCGAGCACGTCCATGCTCTCGAGGTCACCCGGGCGGTGCGCGACAGCACCGCCAACGGGCATGAGATCAAGGCGGGCGACGTCCTCGGCATCCTCGACGACGAGATCCGTGAGGTGGGAGAGGACGAGTCCAGCGTCATCGAGGCGGTGCTCGGAGCCGCCGAGCATGCACCGGAGCTGGTCACCGTGTACCGCGGCGGCGACGTCACCGCGGCGGCCGCCGACAGCCTGGTGGCGGCGTTGCGCGCAAGCTTTCCTGCCACCGAGTTCGAGGTCCACGACGGCGGCCAGGAGCACTACTCGTACGTCCTCTCCCTGGAATGAGGGTGTGATCAGGGTCGTCACCGACTCCACCTCGGACATCCTTCCCGACGAGGCGGAGCGACTCGGCATCGACGTGGTGCCGTTGACCGTCCGCTTCGGCGATGAGCAGTTTCGTGACGGCATCGATCTGGGCCCCGACGCCTTCTATCGCAAGCTGGCCACCACATCGGTGCAGCCGAGCACCTCACAGCCGACCCCGGAGCAGTTTGCCGAGGTGTACCGCCGCCATGTCGGCGCCGGAGATTCCGTCGTCTCTGTCCACATCTCGGCGAAGCTGAGCGGGACGCTGCAGTCGGCCAGCCTGGCCGCCCAGGAGCTCCCCGCGGGGACCGTGCGCGTGGTCGACTCGACGACGGTGAGCGCCGGCCTGCAGATCCTGGTGCGGGGCGCGCTCGACGACATCTCCGCCGGGAGCCGCGTGGACGAGGTGGAGGAGAGGGCCGTGAGCCGGCGCCAGCGTGTCGGCGTCTACGTCCTGCTCGACACCCTCACCTACCTGCAGCGCGGCGGCCGCATCGGCCGTGCCCAGGGCCTGGTCGGCAGCATCCTCAACGTCAAGCCGCTGCTCAGCGTCAGCGACGGCGAGGTGCACCCGCGGGCCCGGGTGCGCAACCGCCAGCAGGGCATCACCAAGCTGGTCGAGCTGGCTGCCCAGCAGCGTCCTCTCGAGCGGTTGGCGGTGTTCCACTGCGGCGCCCCGGAGCTCATCGACCTGGTCGCCGCGCGCCTGCGCGCGGACCATCCCGGCATCGAGCTCATGGTCGGCCAGCTGGGCGCGGTGGTGGGGACCTACAGCGGACCCGGCGGCGTCGGCATCGCGCTGCTGCGCGCGGGCTGAGGATCGCAGCGCAGGCCACACGTCGGTTGGTCGGCAGGGGCGCGGCTATAGTCGAAGCCCGATGCCCCCCACGAGCACGTCGGCACCCCGCTCCAGGATCTCGCCGGCCACACCCGTGGTGGAGCTGGCCACGGTCGGCCCTGGCAAGGCTCAGCTTCTCGAGCGCCTCGGCATCACCACCGTGCGCGATCTCCTCTTCCACCTGCCGCGACGGTACGAGGACAGCCGGACGGTGACGCCCGTGGCCGCGCTGCGCGCCGGGGAGGTGCAGACCTCTCGAGTGACCGTCCGGAGCGTCTCCTCGCGGCGCGTGAGCATGCGCCGCCCGCCGTACAAGAGCATGGTGCTGGTCGAGGCGTCCCTGGTCGACGACGGCCGGGTCGCCGAAGCGGTGTGGTTCAACCAACCCTTCCTGATGGGTCAGCTGCGCAGCGGGATGGAGCTGCTGGTCAACGGCTTGGTGCAGGGAGCGCGCACCGTCCCGCGGTTTCGCAACCCGACGTTCGAGCGGGTCGGCGGCGAGCAGCGCCACGTGGGGCGGCTGGTTCCTGTCTACCCGGAGACCGGCAGGATGACCTCGAGGGCTCTGCGCGGCATCATCGAGCCCATCCTCGACCTTGCAGGATCGCTCCCTGATCAGCTCCCGCCCGCGGTCCGCGAGGCGGAGAACCTGATGCCGATCGCGGAGGCGCTCCACCAGGTCCACTTCCCCGACGATGAGACGAGCCGGGCGCGGGCCCGCGAGCGCATCGCCTTCGAGGAGCTGTTCCTTCTCCAGCTCGGATCCCTGCGGGCGCGGCGCCGCCGGATGAGCAGCGCCGGCGTGGTCATCCCGTACGACGTCGAGGTGGCCCGCAGTTTCGCGCAGTCTCTGCCCTTCCGTCTCACCGACGGACAGCGGGCCGCCGCCCACCAGATCCTCACCGACATGGCCGGCAGCGGTCCCATGAACCGACTTCTCCAGGGCGACGTCGGCAGCGGCAAGACCGCGGTGGCCGCCATGGCCGTGCTGCTCAGCCACAGAGCCGGTCTCCAGGCGGTGGTGATGGCGCCGACAGAGATCCTGGCGCGCCAGCACCACGCCACCCTCACCGAGCTGCTCGCTCCCCACGACCTGGCGTCCCGGTTGCTGGTGGGCAGCACCCCGGCACGGGCGCGGCGCGAGATCCTCGAGGCCATGGCCAATGGTCGCGAGGACCTGCTGGTGGGGACCCACGCCCTCCTCGAGGATGATGTCGTGCTCAGCGACCTCGGCCTGGTGGTGGTCGACGAGCAGCATCGCTTCGGCGTCGCGCAGCGCCAGCGGCTGCGCCGCAAGTCCGAGCTGATGGTCAACTTCCTGGCCATGTCGGCGACCCCGATCCCGCGATCGCTGTCGCTCACCGTCTACGGCGACGTCGACGTCAGCGAGCTGCGCGAGATGCCACCGGGACGGCAGGAGGTGGCGACCCGTGTGGTGCCGCCCCACCAGCGCGAGGATGCGTACGCCTTCATCCGTGAGCAGGTCGCCGCCGGGCGGCAGGCGTTCGTGATCTGCCCGCTCATCGAGGAGAACGACAAGCTCGGGGTGCGCAGCGCCACGGCCGAGTACCAGCGCCTCCACGACGACGTCTTCCCCGACCTGCGCGTCGAGCTTCTGCACGGACGGCTGGGGGCCCGCGACAAGGAGGAGCGCATGGCCCGCTTCGCCGCTGGTGAGGCGGACATCCTGGTGGCCACCAGCGTCATCGAGGTGGGCGTCGACGTGCCCAACGCCACCATCATGGTGATCGAGGGGGCGGAGCGATTCGGCCTCGCCCAGCTCCACCAGTTCCGGGGACGCGTCGGTCGCGGTGAGCACCGCTCCTTCTGCCTCCTCTTCCAGGGCAGCGTCGACGACGAGGGCTCGCAACGGCTCGATGCCGTGGCGGCGACGCACAGCGGTTTCGAGCTCGCCGAGACGGATCTCCGCCTCCGCGGCGCCGGCGACGTGGCGGGGCTCCGCCAACACGGCCTCCCGGAGATGCTCGCCGCCGATCTCCTCGACCTGGCCATGCTGCAGAGAGCCCGGCGTGCCGCGCAGTCCTGGCTCGACCACGATCCCGAGCTGAGCGCGCATCCGCCTCTTCACGAGGCGATGAACGGCTACCGCGCCGTCTTCGACCTCGACTGAGCCCGGTTCATGCCCAGCACGGCACAAACGCGGATCACGGGAGGGGAGTGGCGGGGCCGGCCGCTGAGCACCCCTGGCCATCAGCTGCTCCGGCCCACCCGCTCGATGGTGCGCGAAGCGCTCTTCAACATCCTCGGTGACGAGGTCGCCGGCGCCGATGTCGTCGACCTCTTCGCGGGGGCGGGAACCGTGGGCTTCGAGGCCCTCTCGCGAGGGGCCCGCAGCGTGACGTTCGTCGATCGCGACCCGCGCGCCCTGGCTCACGTCCGGGCCACGGCCGAGCGGCTGGGCTGCGCCGCCCGCTGCCGTCCCACCTTGTCGGAGGCGCTGCGATGGGTGCGCTCGAGGCCGGCGGCGCTCCGTGAGGCGGCCATGGTGTTCGTCGACGCGCCCTACCAGGATGACACCGTGCTCGATGTGCTCGACGCTCTCGGTGAGGCTCCGCCACCGCTGGTGGTGTGCGAACATCACCGCGCCCGGCTGCTGCCGGAGCGCATCGGGGGTCTCGCCGTGGTCCGCCGCGGCCACTACGGCATCACCGATCTGAGCGTTCTGCGGCGGGTCGAGCTGGAGGTGGGCACCGGTGAGTGACAGGATCGCGCTCTACCCGGGCAGCTTCGACCCGGTGACGCGGGGCCACCTCGACATCCTCGACCGCGCCAGCCTGATCTTCGACCGCGTCGTCATCGGCGTCCTCCAGAATCCCTCCAAGACACCGCTGTTCACCACCGAGGAGCGCGTCGACCTGCTCCGCCGATCCATCGACGGCAACGCCCACGTCGAGGTCGGCACCTTCGACGGTCTCACCGTGGACTACGCCCAGAGTGTCGGCGCCATCGCCATCGTTCGCGGCCTGCGGGTGACCAGCGACTTCGAGAACGAGTTCCAGATGACGCTGATGAACCGGCGGCTCAATCCCGACGTCCACACCGTCTTCCTGATGACCTCCTTCAGCAACGTGTTCATCTCCTCGTCGATCATCAAAGAGGTCTTCCGCCTCGGTGGCACAATCGACGACGCCGTCCCCCCGGCGTGTGCCGAGGCGCTGCGGCGCAAGTTCGGCAGGAATCCCATGACATGACCCAGATCCAGCCCCCTCTCGGGGACGACCTGACCTCCGTCCTCGACATCGTGGACACGCTCGAGGAGCTGGTCGGGGGCGCGCGACGGCTGCCCTTCACGCCCAGCGTGGTCGTCAACGAGGAGGAGATCCTCGAGCTGGTCGACCGCATCCGGGTGGCCCTGCCCGATGACCTGGCCAGCGCACGCCACACCGTCGACGAGCGCGACAGGATCCTGGAGCGGGCCGAGCGCGACATCGCCGACATCTCCGCGCGTGCGGAGGAGGAGGCGGCGCGGCAGGTGCGCGAGGCCCAGGCCCAGGCCGCCGCCCTTGTCGAGCAGCACGTCATCGTCGCCGCCGCCACCGAACGGGCACGCGTCCTGCTCGCAGAGGCCGAAGAGTCGGCCGCGGCCGAGCGGGCCGCCGCAGACGACTACGCGCGCGAGGTCGTGCAGCGTCTCGAGGAGCAGCTGGAACGCTGGCTGGGGACGGTGCGCGAGGGACTGCAGTCGCTGCCGCCGCCGCCGCGAGCGCGGGGGCGGCGGCGCAAGAGCTGACCGGGCCGGGGGGCGCCGCCCTGGCCGCAGCCGCCGTCGCTGGCCTATACTCGGCCGTGGCGCTTCGCGACCTTTGGCGCGCCCACACGTCCCGGAGACACAATGCCCGTTCCCAAGCAACGAACCTCAAAGCGCCGGCGCGACATGCGCCGCTCCCATCACAGGCTCGAGATCCCTGCCCTCAATCCGTGCCCGCAGTGCCGTCAGCCGCGGCTGTCGCACCGCGTCTGCCCCAACTGCGGCCAGTACGGCGGGCGCGAGGTCATCGTCACCGAGTGAGTCGCGCGGCGCGGCACGAGCGCCTGCGATCGCCGGCCCCATGACCCGCGCCGCCCTCTGCTTCCCCGGCCAGGGAAGCCAGGCCGCGGCCATGGCGAGCGGGCTGTTCGAGCAACCGCTGGCCATCTCCCTGCTCGCGGTTGCGAGCGCGGAGGGCCTCGACCTGGCCTCGGCCCTGCGCGGCTCGGACGAACAGCTTCGCCCCACCGAGATCGCCCAACCGGCGCTCCTGTTCGTGGAGCTGGTGCTCGCCGCCGCCCTGCCCCCTGACCTCGACATCGTCGGCGTCGCCGGCCATTCGGTGGGGGAGTACGCCGCGGTCAGCGTCGCCGGTGCCTACACCCCGGAGGACGCGATGCGCCTGGTGATCCGCCGGGGACGTGAGATGGCGGCCATGACCGAGGGGACCATGGCCGCGGTCATCGGCCTCGACGCCGCTGCGGTGGAGGCGGCGTGTGCCGAGGCGCGCGCCGGCGGAGAGGTGGCCGTGGTCGGCAACCTCAACGCGCCCGGACAGGTGGTGATCAGCGGCTCGATCGAGGGTGTGGGGCGCGCCGGGGCCATCGCCCGCGAGCGCGGGGCGCGCCGGGTCGTCGCTCTCAATGTCAGCGGCGCCTTCCATTCGCCGTTGATGGCCCCGGCCGCGGGCCGGTTCGCGGAGCTCATCGGAGCCACCCCTCGCCACCCGCTGCGCCTTCCCGTGGCCTGCAACGTCGACGGCGCCGTGGTCGAGGACAGCGCGGATCTGCCGTCGCGCCTGGCACGGCAGCTGGAATCGCCGGTGCGCTGGGTCGACTGCGTCAGCTCGCTGATCGGCCGCGGCGCCGAGGTGCTGGTGGAGGTCGGGCCCGGCACGGTTCTCAGCGGTCTGGCCCGGCGTATCGATCCGACCGCGGCCACGGCCGCCGTCAACCACCTGGGCGACGCCGCCGCGCTGGCCACGTTGTGGACGGCATCGGCGTGAACGCTCAACCCCTGGCCGGCAGGGTGGCGCTGGTCACCGGCGCCTCCTCCGGCATCGGCCGGGCGTGCGCGCTGGCTCTCGCCGACGCCGGCGCGGCGGTGGCGATCGGCTACAGCGCCAATCCGGCCGGGGCGGACGAGGTCGCGGCTCTGATTCGCGAGGGGGGAGGGCGCGCGGCCACCCTGGGCGCCGACCTCACGGATCCAGCCGCCGCCACCGCCCTGGTGGACCGCACCATGAGCGACCTCGGCGCCATCGACATCGTGGTCAACAACGCCGGCATCACCCGCGACAATCTGGCGGTGAGGATCACCGACGCCGACTGGGACGCTGTCCTGGCGGTCGACCTGAGCGCGGCCTTCCGGGTCTGCCGAGCGGCGCTGAGGCCGATGCTGCGGCGCCGCGAGGGGCGGATCGTCAACATCTCCAGCGTCGCCGGGGTCACCGGCAACCCCGGACAGGCCAACTATTCGGCCGCCAAGGCCGGACTCATCGGCCTCACCAAGGCGATCTCCCGCGAGGTGGGGTCGCGGGGGATCACCGTCAACGCCGTCGCGCCCGGCTTCATCACCACCGACATGACGGCGGCGCTGGGGGCGGACGCGCTCGCCGCCGCCGCCGCCGCGGTCCCTCTGCGCCGCCTCGGCACCGCCGCGGAGGTGGCGGCGGCGGTGCGCTTCCTCACGCTTCCTGAAGCGGCCTACATCACCGGCCACGTCCTCCACGTGGACGGCGGCCTGGCCGCCTGACCCGAACCGTGGAGACACCCGTGTCAGCAACGCCTCCCGAGCCCGGGCCGCCGCCCGCGGAGCCGGCTCCCCCCAGCGCACCGCGCCGGCCACGCCGGCGGAGGCAGGGGCCACGGGCTGGCGGCGCCGCCGGCGGGTCGGCAGGCGCGGACGTCGCCGGCTCGGCGAGCCCGTCTCCGCCCGTCGTGGTCGACGGTGCCTCGGGTCGGTTCGCCTTCACGCCCCCCACACCGGGCTCCGACGCTATCGTTGCAGCACATCAGGAGGCGGACCAGCCCGCCCCGCCCACAGAAGGAACCATTGATGGCAGATCTCAGCTTCGATCGCTTCAAGACGATCGTCGTCAGCCAGCTCGGCGTCGAGCCGGATCAGGTGACCCCGGAGGCGTCGTTCGTCGAGGACCTCAACGCGGACTCGCTGGACCTCGTCGAGCTGATCATGGCGTTCGAGGAGGAGTACAAGATGCAGATCTCCGACGAGGACGCGGAGAAGATCGGGACGGTGGGCCAGGCCTGGGAGTACATCCAGGAAAAGGTGGAGGCGACGGCCTAGACACCTCCGCGGCGTTGGCTCAGACGCCGCTCACCGCGCCACCGACCGTGCCACCGGCCCTGGCCGTCGACGGCCTCGAGCCCGACCGCGATCAGCCGGTGGCGTTGGTGGAGGCGCCGCTCGCCGGTCTCTCGGACGCCGAGATCGCCGGGTTCGAGGCCCTCCAGCGGCGTATCGGGGTGCATTTTCGCCGCCTCGAGCTGCTCCGCGAGGCCATGACCCACGCCTCGTGGAACAACGAGCGGGGTGAGCCGAGCGGCCCCGGCCACGACAACGAGCGCCTCGAGTACCTCGGCGACGCGGTTCTCGAGCTGGTGGTCGGCGAGTACCTCTTCCGACGCTTTCCCACCTACGACGAAGGCCAGCTCACCCAGCTGCGGGCCGCCCTGGTCAACACCGTCTCCCTGGCGCGCCTGGGCGAGAAGCTCGACCTCGGAGAGACGCTGCTGCTCGGCAAGGGAGCGGCCAAGACGGGTGCCCGCAAGCTGCCATCGCTCCTCGCCAACGCCTTCGAGGCCATGACCGGCGCGATCTTCCTCGACCAGGGCTACCGGGTAGCGACCCGCGTCTTCCTGCAGAACATCGGCGATCTCGCAGACTGGACCGACGAGAATCACAAGGGCCGCCTCCAAGAGGTGTCGCAGGAGCGCACCGGACTGCCGCCGCTGTACCGGGTGGTGGCCGAGGGCGGCCCCGGCCATCGCCGGTCCTACTCCGCCCAGGCGGTGGTCGGCGGCGAGGTGGTGGGCACCGGCCGCGGGCCCACCAAGCAGGCGGCGCAGCAGGCCGCCGCACGGGCGGCTCTGGACGGCTTCAGCAAGATCCCGGCCAACGCCGCCGCTCGAGCCGCCGGGGCGGCTCGTGAAGCCGCGCGTGGGGTCGCCGCCGAGCCGGCCAGGGTGCGCCGCCGCGTCGCCGCGGTCGCCGCCGACCGCGGGGCCACCTCCGGGGCGGGGCGGGATCGCCGTCCCAGCCCGCCCCCAGGCGCTGCCGCCGAGGCTCCCAAGCCGGCGCGGCGCGGGCTCCTGGCAGCCCTGCGCGCCGCCGCCGACGTCATCGTGGGCAGCCGCCGCGACGAGCCCGCACCGGAGCCAACCCCCGAGCCGCCGGCCGCCGAGCGCAAGCGCACCCGGCGGGGCCACCGCGGGGGGCGCGGACGGGGGGCCCGCGGGGGGAGCGCGCCATCATGAGCGGCAGATGTTGTGGCCACCGCCGCCCCGGACCCCAACATGTTGACGAGCGAGGCATCGGGCGCGGAGAATCGACCGGATGAGGCTTCGCCGCGTCGTCATCACGGGGTTCAAGACGTTCGCCAAGCGAAGTGAGGTGGGGCTGGAGCCGGGGATCACGGCGATCGTCGGCCCCAACGGCAGCGGCAAGAGCAACCTCGTGGACGCCATCCGCTGGGCGCTGGGCGAGACCAATGCTCGCGAGCTGCGCGGCGCGCGCATGGACGAGGTCATCTACTCGGGGGGCAACTCCCGGGCCCGGATGGGCTTCGCGGAGGTCGAGCTGATCCTCGACAACGAGGACGGGCGATTGCCGGTCGACGACATCGAGGTCTCGGTGAGCCGCCGGGTGGTGCGCCACGGTGACAGTGACTTCCGGCTCAACGGCGACCGGGTTCGGCTCCGCGACATCGAACGCGTGCTGGGCACCACCGGTCTCACCCAGAGCGGCTACGCGGTGGTGGCCCAGAACGACATCGACGCCATCATCGAGGCCACTCCCGCCCAGCGCAGGGCCCTGGTGGAGCAGGCGGCGGGCGTGCGCTCGTTGCGCGCCGCCTGCGAGGACGCCCTCGGCCGGGTCGGGCAGGCCGAGGTGACGCTGCGGCGCTTCGAGGACCTCCTCTCCGAGACGGAGCCACAGCTCGCCGAGCTGGCCACGCAGGCCGAGCTCGCCCGCGAGCAGCGCGAGCTCAGCGACCAGCTCGGCCGCCTCCGGGGATCGCTGGCCCGGGAGGCGTGGCGGGCGGCACGCGCCCAGCTCCGCCAGGCACGCCGCCGTCTCGACGCCGCCCAGTCGCGGCTCGAGGCCGCGGCCACCGCCGAGGCGGCGTTCTCTGCCCGGCTCACTGGCCACCGGACCCGGCTCGAGGAGCAGCGAGCCGGCCAGCGGGAGGCCACCCGCCGCCTCGAACAGGCTCGGCTCTCCGCCGAGCGGGCGGCCGGAGACCGGCAGCGCAGCACCGACCGCGTCCGCGCCGCGGTGCTGGCCCGGGCGGTCGGCGCCGCCGAGCTGCGCACCGCCGCCGCCGAGCGAACGGAGCGGAGCGCGGAGCTGTCCTCGCTGCTCGCCGGCGAGGCCGCCGGCGCCGGCCTCACCGCGGCGGCGGCGCGGCAGCGAGACGAGGCGGACTCAGCCCATCGGGCGGCTCTCACCCGGCTGGAGGGCAGCGAGGCTGAGCTGGCCGGCAGCGAGGCCGTCCTGCGCGCGGCTGAGGAGGAGCGGGTCGAGGCCGACACCGCGCTGCGCCGCAACGCCACCCAGCTGCGCCTCATCACCGACGCCGCCGCCTCGCTCCGCGACCGCGTCGAGAGGAGCACGGCGGAGGTGGCCACGCTCGAGGCGGCCGTGGCCGGCGCGGCCTCGAGCCGGGAGCGGGCCGCCGCGGCCGCCGCCCACGCCGCGGCCGCCGTGAGCGCGGGCGAGGAGGCCGCGGGGACGGCGAGGCAGATCCTCACCGCGGCCCAGGATGCTCTCGACGAGGCTCGCCAGCGGGCACGCGGCGCGCTGGCGCGAGCGGCCGTGCTCCGCGGCCAGGTCGAGGGGGCCCTGGGTGGCCGGGGGGCGGTGGCCGATGCGGTGGCCGCCGGGGATCTCCAGGCCCGCCGTCTGCTCGATTGCTTCGCCGTCATCCACCCCGCCGACGGGCCGGCCATCGAGGCAGCACTGGAGCCCCACCTCGGCGCCTGGATCGTCAGCGACCTCGACGCGGCCGCAGCTCTGCTGGACACTGGAACGGCACGCGAGGAGCTGCTCGCCGCGGGCGACAGCGCCTCCGCGCCACCGGCCGCCGAGGACGGCTGCCGGGCCGCGCTTCTCTGTGTCCGCCCCCAGCCGGGCGCCGGAGCCGCCCTCGCCACGTGCCTGGCCACCACCTGGCTGGTCGCCGACCGCGAGCGGGCCCAGGCGGTCGTGGCGGGGGGCGGCCAGGCAGTCCTCCCCAACGGAACCGTCCTCACCTCCGGCGGGCTCCGTGGCGGAGGCCGGCCGGGACGGACCCTGGTTCTGGCCGCCGAAGAACGCGCCGCCGCCGCCGCAGCGGAGGAGGCGATCGCCGCGGAGCGCCATGCCGAGGCAGCACGAGGCGCCGCCGCCACCCAGCTGGCCTCAGCCGAGAGCGCCGGCCGGCTCGCCGCCGAACGGCTCCAGGCGGCGCGCATCGAGACGGCCGAAACCGCCGCCCTGGCTGCGGCCGCGGTGGATGCGCTCGACGGGGAGCGCGTCCGCCTCGAGGGGGCCCGCGCCGAGCTGGGCGCCCACGACCACGAGCGGGAGTCGCTGGCAGGCGCGGACGGGGCGACCGAATCGCGCCTGAGAGATGCGCAGCAGCGGCTCGAAGAGTCGCGCGGCGCCGCCGAGGCGGCGCGACGGACGCTGGCCGGGGCCCGGTCGGACGCCGGCGCGGCGGCCGTCGCGCTGCGGGCCGCTGAGCTCGAGGCGGGCAGGCTGGCCGCAGAGGCCGGCGAGCGCGCGCGCCGGCTCGACACCCTCCGGGCAGCCGCTGAGATCGTCGGATCGCGCTGCTCCGTCGCGGAGCTGCGCGTGCTCAGCGCGGAGCTCGATGTGCTGGTCGGCCTGGCCCG
The DNA here is from genome assembly GCA_035552595.1 of Candidatus Dormiibacterota bacterium. Classification (GTDB taxonomy): domain Bacteria; phylum Chloroflexota; class Dormibacteria; order Aeolococcales; family Aeolococcaceae; genus Aeolococcus. The sequence goes on along the minus strand of DASZKZ010000029.1, from coordinate 2,824 downwards.
CGGCCGGGCCGCGCGAACCGCGGTGGAACGGAGCGCCGGCGAGGTGACCGAGGCGCTCGACGAGCTGTCCACCACCGCGCCCGACCTCGCCCAGACGGAACGGGCCGTGGCGGCGCTCGACGCCGAGCGCAGCGAGGTCGCGGTGGTGCTGGCCCGCGCCCAGGACGAACGCGCGGCGGCCGACGCTGAGGTGGCCGCCGCCGCCGAGCGGGTCGCCGAGCTGGCCGACGTGGTTCGCGACGACGATGAGGACGAGGGCCCCGAGCCCCAGGCCGGGGACGCCGACCGGGCCGAACGCGAGATCGTCCGCCTCGAGCGTCGCGTCGCCGCCCTGGGGCCGGTCAACGCCCTCGCTCCCGAACAGCACGAGCGCCTGGCCGCCCGCGTCGGAGTCCTCCGCGCCGGCCGCGACGACCTCGGCGCCGCCTGCGCCGACATCCGCAGCATGGCGGCGCGCCTGACGGGGGCCATCGACAGCCGCTTCGAAGCCGTCTTCGGTGCCGTCTCCGTGCATTTCCACGACCTCTTCGCCGAGCTCTTCCCCGGCGGCCGGGCCACGCTACGGCGCGAGGAGCCTGACCTCGAGCTGGCGGCTGACGATTCCCACCGGAACCCGCCGCGCGCGGGTGTGGAGATCCTCGCCCAGCCTCCCGGCAAGCGCCTCCAGCCCCTCAGCCTCTTCAGCGGCGGCGAGCGTGCGCTCACAGCCCTGGCGGTGATCCTCGCTCTTCAGCAGGTGAATCCCTCGCCCTTCTACGTGTTCGACGAGGTCGACGCCCCTCTCGACGACAGCAACGTGCTCCGTTTCACCAGGCTGCTCAAGCGGCTGGCGGGCAGCCAGCAGTTCATCATGGTGACCCACAACCACATCACCATGGCCGCGGCCGACGGGCTCCATGGCGTGACCAGCGACGGCGACGGGGTCAGCTCGGTGATCAGCGTGCGCTTCGACGCCGAGGCGGGCGAGGCGGTACCCGAGGGCAACGTCGTCGGGCTGCGCCAGTCGACCATCAGCGCCGCGGTCTGAGCGTGCGTCCGTGAGCAGCGAGGTGGTGTCCCGCGCCCACCGCGAGGCCTGGTGGAAGCGGATGTCGCGGAAGATGGACCGTGCTTCGCTGGCGTTCAGCGAGCAGGTTCGCGACGCGGTCCTCCTCCGCCGTGACCTCGATGACGACTTCTACGACGACCTCCTCGAGATCCTGGTCGGCGCCGACGCCGGGATGGGAGTGGCCGAGGGCCTGGTGGCCTCTCTGCGCGAACGGGTGCGGCTGGAGCGCATCGCCACCGCGGAGGAGGCGCTGGGGGCGCTCAAGGCGGAGATGCTGACGCTGCTGACAGCGCGCGACCGCGCCCTCCATCTCGACGGCCACCCCAGCGTGGTGGTGGCGGTCGGGGTCAACGGCAGCGGCAAGACGACGACGCTGGGCAAGTTCGCGCACCGCCTCCGTGGTGAGGGCCTGACGCCACTGGTGGCGGCGGCCGACACCTTCCGGGCGGCGGCCATCGACCAGATGCGCCTGTGGGCCGACCGCAGCGGCACCGAGGTCGTCGCCCATCAGCCCGGGGCCGACCCCGGTGCGGTGGTCTTCGACGCCATCCGGGCCGCCCAGGCCCGCGGTGCCGACGTGGTCCTGGTCGACACCGCGGGACGCCTCCACACCAAGAGCAACCTCATGGCCGAGCTGGAGAAGGTGCGCCGGGTCATCGAGCGCGCCGTCCCCGGGGCGCCGCACGAGACCCTGCTGGTCATCGAGGCCCCCACCGGCATGAACGCCGGGGCCCAGGCGCACGCCTTCCACGAGGCCATGAAGCTCACCGGCATCGTGCTCACCAAGCTCGACGGCACCTCGCGCGGGGGCACCATCCTGGCCATCGAGGCCGAGCTCGACGTGCCCGTCAAGCTGGTCGGCATGGGGGAGGGGATCGACGACCTCAATGTCTTCGACCCGGTCGCGTACCTCGATGCGCTGTTCGCCGGGGTGCTCGAGGTGCCGACGGCGACGTAGCCCGGCGGGCAGGGATGCCCCGTACGCGGGGCGGGAGGCCGGGCGGGGACATCTGCGGCGCTCAGAGGCTTCGCGGGCGGGGCGTCGCTGGACTGCAGAATTCGCTTCTGCGGAGACGTCCCCAGCCGGCCTCCTTCCATGGAAGTTCTCGTGGTCGGCTCGGCTCAGCCATCGGTGGCGCCGGCATGCGGCGTCCCCCGCTCGGCCTGTGCCTCGATCGCGGTACACGGCGCTCTGTTACGATGTCAAGGCCTTGCCCTTGACACACTCCGACTCGCCTGCCTCTCGCCCCGACGGCCCTGGCCGCCGCCAGCGTCTTCTGGATGTCTACGGCGGCGTCCTGACCGACCATCAGCGTGAGGCCTGCCGGCTTCACCTCGATGAGGACTGGTCGATCACCGAGCTCGCCGAGCATCTGAGATGCACCCGCAGTGGTGCTCACGACCTGGTCCGGCGCGCTGTCGCTCAGCTCGAGCACTTCGAGGAGCGTCTGGGACTGGCAGCGGAGCTGGACCGCCGCGACGCAATGGAGGACGAGTTGCACAATCGCCTCTCGATCCTGGGATGGAAGGCGGCCGGCGGGCGAGGTCTTCGCAGAGCGAATTCTGCAGTCGGGCGAAGGAGTGGAGGACTCGCCGGTGGCGAGTTCGGAGCGACGCTAACGCCAGCGAAGCCTCTGAGCGCCGCGGAGATGTCGCCCGCCGGCCGCCCGCCCCGCATCCGGCGAACCGCCTGATGTTCGACTCTCTCTCCGATCGCCTCGGCGACGTCTTCAAGCGCTTCTCGGGCAAGGGAAAGCTCAGCAAGGACGACGTCGA
>DASZKZ010000028.1:0-2827 GCA_035552595.1 Candidatus Dormiibacterota bacterium | reverse complement strand
CATCTACACCGAGATCGCTCTGTGAAGTGCAGCCTGCTCACCCTGAGCACCTTCATCGACGGCGAGCTCCCCGATGACCGGCGCTCCGAGGTGGACGCGCACCTGGTCGGCTGTCCCCGGTGCAGCGCCGGAGCGGCCACGTTGCGTGAGGAGAGGGACCGAGTCGGCCGGCTGGCGCGGGTCCACGTCGACCCCGAGTCGGCGCAGTCGATGCTCGAGCAGGTGGGCATCGCCGTCGACTCCGTCGGGCCTCTGGCGCCGTCATTTGCCGCCCCGGTGGTACCCGAGCCCGCCGTGGCAGCGGACCAGCTCCCCTGGCAGAGCGGGTTGAGGAGCCCCGCGCTTCCGTGGACGCCGCGCCGCCCCGACGCCCCTCCCCAGGTCATCGAGGCGCCCGCCGCTTCCACCGCCGAGCTGCAACCCGATCTGCCACTCGACAGCCCGGGATCCGCGTCCCAGTCGTGGCAACCGGCGGCCGAGGTGATGCCGGTCGCCCAGGACGGCGGCTGGGCGGACGCTGCGGCGGTGTCGGACTCGTGGGAGGCGGCACTGCCCCCACCGGTGGAGGTGTCAGCCCACCTCGACGAGCCGTGGGCGGTGCCGCCCGGGCCTGTCGAGCCGGCCCAGGCAGCGCTGGTCGCGCCCCTGGAGATCGCCGGGCCGCCGCTGTCGCCGCCCCTTCCCCCGGACCTCCCGCTGGCCGCGCAGGCGCCCACCCGGCTTGCTGCCTCATCAGGGCCGGGCGGTTTCCTGACGCGGATGCGCGATGCCGTCGCCGTGCGGGTGGCGCTCTCCCGCGGTGGGGACGCGACCGAGCAGTCACTGCAGATCGTCAGCGGAGCACCGTCCCGTCCCGCCGTCAAGGTGACGCCGCCAGTCGTGACCGTCATCCCCGAGGCGGTGGCTCCGGCCGTCGACGCTCCGCCCGCTCCGGCCGCCGCCCCCGCGGTGGAGGAGGAGGTCGAGCTCAATGGCTTCGCAGGCCGGGTCTCGACGCCTGTCCCCGCCCGCAGCGCAGCCGTCACCGAGCAGCAGGAGGGGGTCGCTGATCGCCATCCGGGCCGACCCGGTGCCGCCGACGCCGGCGAGCGAGCAGCCCCCACCGACCCGGCGAGCTGGAACGCGTTCGCGGCCTCGTCGTACCCGGTGGAGATCGATGCGCCCGCCCAGCCACCGGTGACTCCACCGCGCCGTCTGGGCCGCCACAGCCGTGCGATCGCCCGCGAGCGGGTCCCCGTGACCACGAGGATGGCGCGGCCGCTGGCGGGGATGGCGGGAGGGCTGCGAGGCCGCACCGCTGTCGCGGCTGCCGCCCTCGGGCGCGTCCCGTCCGGGGTCGCCAAGTCGGGTCCGAACAGCCGCCTGCTCGCCGTGGTCGCCGGCGTCGGCCTCATCTTCGTGGGAGCTCTGCTGATCGGTCACGCCGGCGCCCATCCCACGCCCGCGGCCGCCGCGCGATCCGCGCCGGCCTCGGCGGTCACCCTCCCCAAGCACTCGGCGGCCGCCCCACCCAGCGCCGCCGCACCGCCGGCGGTGCCGGCGCCGAGCGCCACCACCGCTCAGACCTTCGGGAGCGGTGCCGGCGGCTTCCAGCTCGTCCGGGTGCGCTATGGGGCTCAGGCCACCTTCATGCGGGTCGTCTTCGACCTCAGCGGCCCCGCCATCGGCTCGCCCAAGGTGGCCGTCGCGGCCGCGGGCCCGACCAGCCTGATGGTGACCTTCACCGGGGCGTCGTCAGCCGGGTCGTGGAGAGCTCCCCCCACCGGCACCGTCATCTCGGCGGTGACGCTGCTGAGCAGCGACGCCACCAGGACGGTGTACCGCATCGACCTCACCCATGCGGTCACCACCACCGGCTTCTATCTCGCCGCCCCGACTCGCTTCGTCCTCGACCTCCACTGAGCGGGGCCGCTCATGCCGTCCAGCCACCGTCGACGACCACCACGCTGCCGGTGACGAAGGACGCCGCCTCGCTGGCCAGGAAGATGGCGGCACCGGCGATCTCGTCCGGTTGCGCATGCCGGTGCAGCGCCGTCTGACCGACGATGTGATCGTGGATCTGCGGGGTCTCGATGAGCACCCGCGCGAAGTCCGTGGCCACCAGGCCGGGGGCGATGGCATTGACCCTGATGCCCGCCGCGCCGAGCTCGTGCGCGAGGGTCCTGGTGAGGTTGATGAGCGCCGCCTTGCTGGCGTTGTAGGCGCCGATCATCGGCTCGGGATGGATCCCGCCGACCGACGCCATGTTGATGATGCTGCCACCGTGCTCCCCCATCCACGCGTGGACCGCTGCGCTGATCAGCCGCAGTGGGCCCTGCACGTTGACCTCGAAGATGCGGTCCACGGCCGAGTCCTCGGCGTCGACGAGGGCGCCGAACTGCGGGTTGGTGGCGGCGTTGTTGACGAGGATGTCGAGGGCGCCGAGCTGGATCATCACGGTGCCGACGATGGCGGCCGCATCCTCGTTGTGGCCGACGTTGCCGGCAACAGCGATGGCCGCGCCTCCTGCGGCGGTGATCTCCTCGGCAACTCTCTCGCAGGCGTCGAGGTGGCGCGCGCACACCGCCACTCGCGCCCCCGCCGCCGCCATGGCCAGCGCGGTGGCGCGGCCGATGCCCCGGCTTCCACCGGTGATGAGCGCGGTCCGCCCCGCCAGGGAGAAGCGCTGGAGGTCGACTGCCATCAATTCAGCGAGACAGGCACTATGTGGTCGCGTCGCGCCAGCATCTGGTCGAGGAACACCGACTCCCGGCGCAGCGTGCGCAGGCACTTGCTCAGCCGCCCCGAGGCTGAATCCTCCTCGAGAAGCTCCTGGCGCCGGTTCACC
>DASZKZ010000027.1:0-4498 GCA_035552595.1 Candidatus Dormiibacterota bacterium | reverse complement strand
CTCAACCACATGAGCCTCGACGGCGTCATCCAATCCCCCGGCCGCCCCGATGAGGACACCCGCCGCGGCTTCGCTCATGGCGGCTGGTCCGCCCGCTACGGCGACGAGGTGATGATGAGGTGGATCGGGCCCATCGGCTCGCGGGAACCTGGCGCCATGCTCATGGGCCGCATCAGCTACGAAGGTATGCTCGGTCACTGGAATCGGACCGGCGGCCCCTTCAAGGACGCGCTCAACGCCGCCCAGAAGTACGTCGCCTCGAGCGACCCTTCCACCGTGCTCGAGTGGCCCAACTCCACGCTTCTCCGCGGCGATGTCCCGGCTGCCGTCGCAGCCCTCAAACAGGAGCAGGAGGGTCCGCTTCTCATCATGGGTAGCGGCGCGCTCATCCACTCGCTCATCCCGAACGACCTCATCGACGAGTACCGCCTCGCCATCTACCCGCTGCTGCTCGGCGGGGGCGTGCGCCTCTTTCCGGACGGCGGCATGTCGTATCGCTTGGAGCTCGTGGAGAGCATCACCTCCACGACAGGCGTCCTCCTGACGACCTACCGCCCGCTGCGGGATGTGGCGCTATCGTCGTGACGGAGCCGTCGATCGCAAAGCAGATCGACGCCATCATCAAGGAGCCGGGTGGTTGGCGCAGTGCGGGTCGCACGCAGCGAATCCTGGCCACGGTCTTCCTTCCGGGATCGGAGAACGCCCGCCTCCGCGACGCAGGGGCGGTTCCTGGCCGATGACGGCTGACGTCCCGCAGCCGACGGTCGACGAGTACGCCCGTGCTCCGGACACCGCTCGGCGATCAAGGTCTCGCACCTGCACAAGACCTACGGCGAAACCATCGCGATCGACGATGTCTCCCTCGCGGTGCCGGAGGGGCAGATCTTCGGCCTGCTCGGTCCCAATGGGGCCGGCAAGACGACCACAGTCGAGTGCGCGGTCGGGCTGAGGAGTACCGACTCGGGGCAGGTGGCGATCCTCGGCCTCGACCCGGGTCGTGATCGGGATCGGCTGCGCCTCGTGGTCGGGGTCAACTCCAGTCCAGCGCGTTTCCAGCCAAGCTGAAAGTCGGGGAGTTGCTCGACCTCTACCAGTCCTTTTACCCGAGCCCCGCAGACGTGGATGAGTTGGCAGCTTCCCTCGGTCTCGAGGAGAAGCGCGATGACTTCTACAAGTCCCTGTCGGGTGGCCAAAAGCAACGCCTATCGATTGCCCTCGCCCTCATTGGCCAGCCCAAAGTGGCCGTGCTGGACGAGATGACGACCGGGCTCGACCCGCGCGCCCGACGCGACACGTGGGATTTGATCGAGCAGGTGCGCGACCGCGGGCTGACGATTCTGCTTGTCACTCACTACATGGAGGAAGCCGAGCGACTGTGCGACCAAGTCGCACTCATCGGCAAAGGACGGGTCGTGGTCGCCGGCACCGCCGAGCAATTGGAACATCTCGCGGACGCACGAAAACAGGTGAACTTCGTGCCCTCAAAGGCCCTTCGATGATGGCTTGCTGACCGAGCTGCCAGAAGTGTTCCGCCTCGAGCACCACGGCCGGCGGGTTCAGGTAAGCGGCACTGGCGACGTCGTGAACGCGGTGATCCTGACGCTCGCGGCGACTAGCGTAACAGCACATGCCGTCGAGCTCACAGAGACCACCCTGGAGGACGCCTTCGTGCAGCCGTCGGAGCCTCAGGATGCCGGGAGGTCGAATCCTTCCCTTCCCACGCCTGTGGCGGGCCGCATGCGGAACTCCTCGGGGGAGCGGTCAGTCATCACGGTGCGCTGAGCGAACCCGACGGAGAGCCCCCGCATCTCCCCTGAGCTGAAGGCCCTGTGCGCGCGCTTCGGCAAGCTCGATGCGTCCGCTGAGGACACCGATGACCAGTCGAGGCGGCCCCACCAACACCGCGTCTGGGTCGGAAACGGTGCCACGGCGGGCAGTGACCTTGCCGTCGACGGTTTCGATGACCATGGGTTCGTCGCCCGTTCGAACCTCTATGGTGATCGGGGCGCCGCGCGGGTTCGTATCGATGTAGTAGAGGTCGAGGGGCAGCGTCATCCAGTAGGTGTGGAAGACGTCGTCTTCCGTCGCCTGGGCGAGCAGCGGCGCTCCCCAGTGGCCCAGCTCGCGCACGACCGGACGCAGGGCCTCACCCCGCTCGGTGAGATGGAAGAGTGTGGTCGCAACCGGCGGGGGTGCAGCTTCGCGCCAGACGACTCCGGCTTCCTCGAGCTCGCGGAGGCGGGCAGCCAGCAGGTTGGTCGCGATGCCGGGGAGACCATGGAGCAGGTCCGTGTAGCGGCAGGGCCCAAGGAGCATGAGCTCGCGAACGATCAGGAGAGACCAGCGGTCGCCGATCGCGTCGAGGGCCTTGGCCAGAGCGCAGTACTGCTTGTAGGAGCGCATGAGGAGAGTCTAACACGGCCGCGTGACAATTTCCATCTTGCACTTGACTTCTACCAGTACCGCGCGGAGAATCTCCACCGCAATGTCGGATCCGAGTCTTTGGAGGAACTCCCATGGCCCTTGCGATATCGGACAACCCAACCAGATCGCGCCCCTGGGTACTGCTGCTCATGTGTCTGGCCGGCTTCATGATCGCCTTGGACGCGCTGGTGGTCATCACCGCGCTCCCCAGCATCCAGCATGACTTCCGGGCGGGTCTCTCCACGGTGCAGTGGACAGTCAACGCCTACGGCCTCACCTTCGCTGCGGGCATCATCACGGCCGCTGCCCTCGGCGATCGTTTTGGCCGGAGACGACTCTTCGTCATCGGCGTGGGGGCCTTCACCGTGGCCTCGGCCGCGTGTGCTCTGGCACCCTCGATCGACTTCCTCATCGCCGCTCGGGCGGTCCAGGGCCTGGGCGCGGCGATGGTCTCGCCCCTCAGCCTGACGATCCTCGCCTCGGTATTTCCCCCGGAGCGGCGCGGAACCGTGATCGGGATCTGGGGTGGCATCGCCGGTCTCGCCGTGGCCAGCGGGCCCCTGGTCGGCGGGGGGCTCACTCAGGCGCTCAGCTGGCACTGGATCTTCTGGGTGAACGTTCCCATCGGGGTGGCCGTGAGCGCCCTCTGCCTTCGCCGGGTCGCGGAGAGCCGCGGGCCGGCAACGCGGCTCGACCTGCCGGCGGCGGGGCTCATCTCAGGCGCCGCGGTATCTCTCATCTGGGGGCTGCTGCGCGCGAACGAAGCCGGTTGGGGAAGCGTGGAAACGGTCGTCGCCTTCACCCTCGGGAGCGTGCTCCTGGCTGGATTCATCGTTTGGGAGGGCCGTGCTCCCGAGCCCATGCTGCCGCTGCGTCTGTTCAGCAGCAGAATGTTCACGGCGGCCAACGCCAGCGGGTTCCTGATGATGGCAGCGCTCATCCCCGCCGCCTTCCTGATCTCGCAGTACCTGCAGGTCGTGCTCGGCAACTCACCCTTCAATGCTGGACTGCGCTTTCTGCCGATGACCGCCACGCCGCTCGTGGTCGCCCCGCTGGCCGGCATGCTGTCCGACCGGATCGGGCCGCGCCCGTTGATGATCACCGGACTGCTGCTGCAAGGCGTCGGCCTGGCCTGGTTTGCTCTCGCGGCAACCACCGGGGTCGCGTACAGCCAGCTCATCCTGCCGCTGCTCATCGCCGGGGTTGGTGTGTCCATGCCATTCGCCACCACGGCCACGGCCATCCTGAGCGCAGTGAAGCCCGCGGATATGGGCAAGGCGTCGGGAACCAGCAACACATTGCAGCAGCTCGGCGGCGCCTTCGGCATCGCAATCGCGACTGCGGTGTTCGCCGCCGGCGCGCACGGCACGACACCTGTAGCGTTCGATGCCGGCTTCCGGCCGGCGCTTGCGGTCGCCGCCGCGACATCGCTCCTCGGGGCAGTCACGGCAACGGCCGTGGCATCGCGGCGCCTCCGGTCCGCTCGCATCGCACCCGAACCAGCGCTCGCAGTCGTCAACGGCTGAGGCGCCGTGCAAGGAGCACCAAGATGCAAAGGACCATCAACCGACGAGCGAGAGAGCCGGGACTGCCTCGGCTCCCTGGCGAAGGACGTGTCCCAGTTGATGTGACACTGACTCACCAGTCGTGGCCAAAGACTGGTCCAAATTCGATTTGCCACAACATGGAAGGACCGGCTCGCGAAGTTCATCGGCCATCGAGCCGGCGACGATTTGCCGCGACCAATGTACAGATACAATTCTTGGCGCCAAACACCCTCGTTGACTTGAGGAGATGGAGATGCAAGCTCAATACTTCGTGGCGTTTTTCCAAACCCGGTACGCCTCGCTTGCCGAGGTGAGCGAGAAGGCCCCAGACGAGCTCGCCGCGCACATCGCGCGCTCAAAGAAGTGGAATGAGCAGGGGAGGCTGCTGATGGCGGGAGCCTTCTTGGATCAGCCGGAGGAGCCGGTCAGCACCATGGTAGTGCTCGCCTCGCGGGAGGATGCCGAGGAGTATGTGGCCGGCGATCCCTTCGTTGTCAACGGCATGGTCGCCAGCAGCGAGATCCGGC
>DASZKZ010000026.1:0-5329 GCA_035552595.1 Candidatus Dormiibacterota bacterium | reverse complement strand
CGGGATCCGCGCCCACGATGCCCGGCGACCGATCTCGACGGAGAGCAGGGCCAGGGCCACGCCGGCGGCGATGTACACCGACCCGAGCGCCACCGCGCCGCTGCCGCTGAGGTTGTCCCCGTGGAAGGGGATGGACTCGCTGCTCCCCAGCAGCGAGGTCACCAGCACCACGAAGATGCCCGCGAGGATGGTGAGCGCCGCCTGCAGCCAGAGCAGCGAGCGACACACCCGCAGGGTCATGGGGAGCGCAGCGCCGGAGAAGCTGAACTGCATCGACCGATCCTACGCGCGGCGACGGCCCCGGCAACGCTCCGAGTCCGACTTGTTAGACGGGTGTCGCGGCGGCCTCGGGAAGCGCCTCGATGGTGGCGATCACCTCGCGGGTCAGCTGGGTGGGCGTGCTCGCCCCCGCCGTCACCCCGATCCTGCTCATCCCGGTGAACCACTCCGGGCGCACATCGGCTGCGGTGTCCACCAGGAAGGCGGGCTTGCCGGCTCGCTCCTCGACCACCTGCACCAGGCGCAGGCTGTTGCTGCTGCGGCCGCTGCCCACCACCACCACGCAGTCCACGTCGGTGGCGGCGAGAACCGCCGCCTCCTGGCGCTGCTGAGTGGCCAGGCAGATCTCGTTGTGCACGGCGATGTCGGGGAAGCGTTCCACCAGCCGGTCGATGATCGCCTTGGTGTCCCACATCGACAGGGTGGTCTGGCAGGTGACCGCCAGCCGCGTGCCCACGGGGAACTCCAGCTCGTCGACCTCCTCGATGGTCTCGACCATGGTGGTGGCGTGGGGGGCGACACCCAGGGCGCCGGCGGGCTCGGGGTGGCCGCGCTTGCCGATGTACACGACGTGGTAGCCCTCACCGGTGAGGCGGCGCACCAGGTCGTGGGTGCGGGTCACGTCGCTGCAGGTGGCGTCGACGACACGCAGGCCACGGCGCTCGGCCTCGGCGACGACCTGCGGAGAGATGCCGTGGGCGGTGAAGACCACCGTCCCGGACTCGATCTGCTCCAGGCCCTTCATGCGGTCGGGGGCGTCGACCAGGGCGACGCCGTGGTCCTCGAGCTCGCGGGTGACGTGCTCGTTGTGGACCAGGTAGCCGAGCATGGTCACCTGCTCGCCCTCGGCACGCTCGCTGCCCACCCGCTTGGCGATGCGGATGGCCTCGACCACACCGTGGCAGTAGCCGCGCGGGGTGATGCGGACGACCTCCATCTCGCCCTCCAGTCTACGCCGGGGGCGCTGCGGCTCCGGCCTGCACCCGGTCGAGGAGGATGCTCCGGGGCCGGCGCCGCTGCCGGCCGGTGAGGAGCAGCCAGCTGTACAGTGCCGTGCCGACGAGGCCGCCGATGAGCAGCTTGACCCCTGCCGGAAGCGCCGAGGGGGACACGTAGGCCTCGAGGATCCCGGAGACCACGAGCAGCGAGGCCGTCCCCGCGGCCAGTCCCAGCGAGCCCTGGGCCGCCCTGGTGAACGCCTCACCGCGGCTGAGCAGGCCGGGGCGGAGGATGGCGTCGCCGACGTACAGCCCGGTGGCCCCGGCGATGACGATGATGCTCAGCTCGAGCACGCCGTGGGGGACGATCAGAGACCAGAACGCCAGGTCGTAGCCGCCCTGGTGCACCGCCGCCGCGATGGTGCCGAGCATCCACCCGTTGGCGGCGAGGATGAGCGCGGTGGGGAGGCCGCACAGGGCGCCTCCCAGGAAGCAGACCGCGGCCACCTTGATGTTGTTGGTGATGATCACCGTGCCCAGCAGCGGGGCGTTGGGAAGGGCGCTCACCTGGCCCCGCGCCAGCTGGTCGAATCCCGACTGGGGGATCAGGGAGGCGCGCAGGTCCGGGCGCAGCTCGACCGCCAGCCAGCCGGCCAGCGCCGCCGCGGCCATGATCCCCAGGCTGAGCAGCACGTAGGTGCGCCGCGCCCGGAAGGCCCGGGGGATGCCCACCGCGAACCAGCGGAGCAGGTCGCGCGGGCGCGCCGGGGGCGACCTGTAGAGCACCGGGTGGGCCCGGGCGCAGAGATCGTTGAGGTAGGTGGTCAGGTTGTCGTCGGGGAAGTCGCGCCGGGCGATGGCCAGATCGCTGGCCGCCTCCCGGTAGAGCGTGCCGAAGCGCTCGAGCTCGGCGGCGGGGATGTCGCGGAGGCGGCCGCGGCGGCTGCGCTTGAGGAGGGCCTCGAGCTGCGCCCATCTGTCCCGGCGCGCCGCCACGAAGCCGTCCAGGGTCACCGGGCGCGGCCCTGCAGCTGCAGGTAGAGGCGCTCCAGGAACAGCTCCGGCGGCCACTGCCGCTCCGGCGCGGCGGCGGGCAGCTGCATGCGGTCGAGGAGCCGGGTGGTCATCTCGAGAGCGAGGCGGGCGCGCAGCGGCGGCTCCAGACCGGGGCGGGTCAGGAAGGTGCGGATGGCGCTGAGCTCGCGGTCGCCGAGGCGGTCGACGCCATCGATCACCGGACCGGCGTCGGGGGTGCGCAGCAGCACCGGCGGCGGGGCCACCGCCGCGGCGAAGGACACCGCCGGGCGCACCCGCACCACCACGGTGCCGGCGAGGAGGTCGCCGATGCGCCGCGACTGGCGGTTCCAGAACATCACCACCACACCCACGCCGAGCACCACGTCGACGACGCGGGCCACGTTGCGGAGCAGCAGCTGGGCGGCGGTGGGGGCCGCTCCGGAGAGGTCGAGGACGCGCAGCTGGCCGGCGGACTTGCCCGGAGTGCGTCCCCCGCTGGCCACCTCGCAGACGGTGAAATAGCCGACGTAGACGAAGAGCGCGACCCCGGCGGCGGCCAGGGCGGCCAGCCCGCCGTTCTGGGGGTCGGAGCCGCCGGCCGCGCCGGTCACGGCTGCGACCGCGACGAACGCGATGATGCCGACGATCAGCGAATCGACCAGCTGGGCGATGAAGCGGCTGCCCAGGCCCGCGATGTCGTAGCCGATGCCGACGTTGTCGGAGGTGCTCACCCGGAGCACGTCGTGCTGGCTGATGCCCACGCACCCATCGTGGCACAGGGGCGCGGCCGCTGCCGCGGCGCCACGGGTCTGCGTCAGCGCCTGTACGATGCGCGCCGCCGGGTCGGAACGAGCGTCAGGAGGGTGGCATGGCCGAGGTCAAGGCGGAGCTGGTCGGCAACCTCTGGAAGATCGTCACCGAGGTCGGCCAGCGGGTGGAGGAGGACGACACCCTCATGATCCTCGAGTCCATGAAGATGGAGATCCCCATCACCTCGCCCATCAATGGCACCGTCACGCAGATCCTCGTCGCCGAAGGGGATGTCGTCCAAGAGGGGCAGACCGTGGCTGTCGTGGAGTAGCGTTTCCCCGGGAAGACGGCGAGGGGTGCGGAGCGTCCTCGCCGCTCAGGCTTCGCGGGCGTTGGCGTCGCTGCGAGCTCGCCACCGGCGAGCTCTCCACTCCTTCGCCCGACTGCAGAATTCGCTTGCGAAGACGCTCCGCACCCCTCGCCTCCCGCTCTCACTCCCCATACGCCAACGGTCGGCTCTTGTCTCCTTTGGGGTACTTGTCTGGGCGATGGTTGCGGTTCTTTTCTGGGCGGTGGCTGACGGCACCTTTTGGGACGCTTGAGGGGGAGCTGACGCTGGTGGGGTCAGCTCCCCCTCCTTTGCTGCTATGGCGCTACGGGGCGAAGGTGCCTGTGTAGATCTCCTGGTCGTTGGCCTGCTGGCCGTTGGGCTCTGTTCCCATGCACAGCGCTGGCGGGGTGCCCGGGCCGGTGGCGCTGCCGGGGCAGAGGAACATGTCGGCGTTGCGGGTGTCCGACCAGATGGGATGGATGTCGGTCACTGCCGTCAGGCCTGTGTAGTCGCCGTAGAACTGGCCGCCCTTGGGCCCTTCGAACTGCGTCGGTGCCGGCATCGAGCTGCTGGTGACGCGCTGCTGGTTGAAGGCTGTCAGCCCGCTGCTTGTCGAGAGGCTGTAGTCAGACGAGCCGCTGGTTTCATCGCCTGGGTACTGGCGGTCGTAGTAGTCGACGGCAAAAGTGCCGCCCGTGGTGAACGCGGTCCACTGCCAGAACTGGTCGGTCCCATTCTGGGCCGCGCCCTGGGTGACCATGGCCTCGGTGCGGGGGTCGGCATCGCCCTTGCCACCGCTGAAGCTCTTGCCAGCGTCATTGGACACGCTGATCAGGATCTTGTTGTTGCACGCTCCTGCCGTCTTGACACCGGTGTACAGATCCTGCCCGTCGGTCGAGGAAAAGCTGGCGGGCACGCAACCGTTGCTCTCGTTGGAGTCCTGGTTGATGTACGACCCGAGGGTGACCACCACCTGGCTGGCATTGGTCGGGTTGACCTGGCCGGAGGAGTAGTTCGTGGCTCGGAACACCGAGACAGTGGAGCCGCCCTTCTCGGGGACGCAGGCGCGGAACGAATCGGCACCGCCACCCTGGTAGGTGTCGCAGTCGGGGAGGTCGTAGTAGTCGCTGACCTTCACCGGCGAGCTGAACGAGGCACCGCCGTCGGTGGACTTGGAGAGCAGGATCTGGTTGCGGTTGTCGCTGCCACGTACGGGGTTGTTGTAGTTGTCGTAGGTGACGTAGAGCGCGCCGTCACTGCCCGCGAACGGCTGGGAGAACTGATTCTCGTCGCAGCTGCCGTTGGGGTTGCTGATCCCGTACGCGTTGGTGCAGAGGCGTGGGCTGGTCTTGCTGACCAGGACGCGTGCACTGAACGTCTGCCCGTAGTCACTGGAATAGGACTCGTAGATGTAGGCGCTGCCGTCGGCGGCGAACTCGGTCCAGGTCACGTAGACGCGGTCGCGGAAGGGGCTGCTCACGTTGTTGTCGACGGTCAGCAGCTCCTTGTCCTCGAACGGCACACCCGAGGCGGGGCCGAAGGTGACCTGGTGACCCGGGAAGTTCCATGAGGCCCCGCCGTTCCCCGTGGAGCGGAAGACGGCAAACGTGCTGGCCTGGTCGGGGTTGCTCGAGGTGCCGCTGCCGCGGTTGAACAGCTGGCAGGCCATGTAGGCGTTGCCCCTGGTGTCCCAGGCAACGGAGGTGTCACCGCCTCCCTGCCAGTACTGGCGGGCGAAGCCGCCGAAGCTGGCCCCGCTGGTGAACCCGTTCGGCACCGTCGAGTTGTTCCAGGTCGTGCCGCTGTCGGTGGAATACGAGGAGCCGCAGGTGCCGTCACCGCGGATGTAGTCGTTGTCGCTGGCGACCAGCTGCTTGGGTGCGAATGGATTCTCAGCGATCGATGTCTCGTTGTTGGCCTGGCCTCGTCCCTGGAGGTTGGAGTCGCTGAGGTTCAGGCAGTTCACATTGACCTTGATGTTGTTGGCGCCCTGGCTGGCCGCGCACTGCCCCGA
>DASZKZ010000025.1:0-7514 GCA_035552595.1 Candidatus Dormiibacterota bacterium | reverse complement strand
GCCGACCTCTCTGGAGCAGAGCCAGCCGTGAGGGTCCCGCTGGGCGCCGTGGCGCTGCGCATCCCCATCTTCCTCTCCGCGCACGAGGAGCTGCGCAGTGCCATCGAGCCGCCCTGGCCGCGATGGATGCGCGACCTCTATCAGCTCGAGGAGGCGCAGGACGCTGGTGTCGACGTGGACGCCGAGGAGACCACGGTTCCGGCGGCGCTGGGGGCTCTGTCGTCACGGCTGCGCCAGCGCCTGGAGCTGATCTCCTCGGTGGCCGGCGGCCTGCGCCGAGAGGGCTGGGATCTGGACATCGACGGCGACTGCCTGGTGGCCAGCAGGGTGAGCAATCCCCGCCATGCGCTGGAGCTGCTCGAGGCGGCGGGGCTGGCCGGGCCGCTGTGCGCCGTCGCAGACATCGACGAGTCGGGATGGCCTCGGCTCTACCCCGGTCTGGCGAGCACCGGATGAGCGCCACCATCCTCGTCGTGGAGGACGAGCCGATGATCGGACGGATCCTCGCCGAGAAGCTGACCCGTGAGGGCTATCAGGTGTCCCGCGCTGCCACCGTCGCAGGCCTGACGTCCGCGCTGGCCACCTCAGACGTGGCGCTCGTCGACGCCACGCTCGACGGCGACGGCATCACTGCCATGGAGCGCCTCACCGCGGCGGCGATCCGTCCCCGCGCCGGCTGGTTCGTCATGGTGGAGAGCCGCGCCGCCGACCTCGGCGTCCGCGCGGTTCGTGCCGGCGCCGCGGGAGTGATCGTCAAGCCGTTCAAGCCCACAGCGGTGGCGGCCAAGGTGGCCACGCTGCTCGCCGCGGCGGCGGTTTCATGAGCCTGCTCGCCGGCGTGGCTGTCGAGGATGCCGCGGACGCCCCCCCGACCACCGAGGTGGTGGTGCGCGCTCGCGGCGTGCTGCGCCGCTACCGCAATGGCCGCGGGGTGGGGCCGGTCGACGTGTCCCTGCGCGCCGGCGAGGCGCTCGCGCTGATGGGCCGCAACGGGTCGGGCAAGACCACGTTGCTCCGCGTCCTCGCCACCGTGGCCCGCCCCCAGAGCGGCGAGGTGCGCTGGTTCGGCGGCGACGCCAGCCGAGCTCGCGGCCATCTCGGGCTGGCACTCGACGGTGCCATGGAGGACGCGGGGCTGACCGGACGGCAGGCGACCCACTTCTGGTGCGCGCAGTGGATCACCGACGCCGCCGAGGTGTCGTCGCGCACCGATGACGTCCTGCGCCGGCTGGGGCTGGCCGGAACCGCGGACGAGCCGGTGGGCTCGTACTCGTACGGGATGCGCCGTCGCCTCGCCCTCGCCGCCGCCGTTGTCCACGAGCCCGCCCTGGCGCTGCTCGACGAACCCACCGCCGGGCTCGATCCCGACGGGTGCGCGCAGCTGGGCGAGATGATCGCGGAGCGGTCCCGGCAGGGCTCGAGCACGGTGATCGCCAGCAACGACCCCGGCTTCGTCGAGTCGGTTGCCGACCGGGTCGCCTTCCTCGACGACGGTGCCCTGGTGCGCTGCGCCTCACCTCGTGATCTGCTCGCCGCACTCCCCCAGGGGCGCGTCGCGGAGATCGTCGTCGAGGGGCGCTGTCCCCTGCCCGCCCTGCGCGCCGTGGCGGGCGTGATGGCGGTGAGCGGCGACGGCGGCGCCGCCACGGTCCGCTTCGACGGCGACCACACCATCGCGGCCCTGGTGGCGGCCGCCGACGCGCCGGGCGGCCGGCTGCGCGAGCTCCGACTGCGCCGGCCCGACCTCGCCGACTGCTTCCACGAGCTCACCGGCCGCGCACTGCAGGACCAGCCGTGATCGGGGATGCGGGCGCCCTGCGGGCGGCGGGGTGGCGTACCCGGATGATGCCGAGCAGCCTGGCCGGGCGCGAGCTCGCCATCGTGTCCAGCCGGCCGCGCGCCCTGGCCATCAAGGCCGGCCTGCCACTCGCGCTGGCGGCGGTGCTGGTCGCGGGCCACGCGCCGACCTTCTGGGCGGGGATGCTCCTCACCGTCCTGGTCGCCATGGTGGGCGCGGTGGGCACCGCGGTGACGGTGAGCCGGGCCAGGGATGCCGGCTTTCTGACACGCCTGGCAGCGACTCCGGGATCCCGGCCACGGTTGCTGGCGGGGTGGGTGCTGGCCGCCGCCGCTGTCGACGTGCTCCAGCTGCTGCCCGTGGCGGTCGCCGCCGGGCTCACCGGGGGCGCAGGCATCGCCGAGCTCGCGGTGCTGGTCACCGTTCTCGCCGCCACCCTGGTGGTGACCAACGTGCTCGGCAGCCTGATCACCCTGGCCGCGGCCAGCGCCGCCGAGGTGTTGCTCGACGTCGTCGTCGTGCTCGCGCCGCTTCTCTATCTGGGCGGACTGTTCACCGGCGTGCCGGCGGACGGATGGCGGTCGTGGGCCGCCGCGCTCGACCCCTTCAGCCATCTTCATTCGGCCTTCATCGGCGTGCTCGGAGGCTCGGCGACGTACCCCGGGACTGTCGATGCGCTCGCCGCACTGGGAGCGGCGCTGGTGGCGGCCGCCGTCCTCGCCGGCCTCAGCCGGCGCATCCTGGAACGTGATTGATGTGCTGTGGCGCGGCCGCCGCGGTGTCGCGCTGCTGGTGGTGACGGTGACCGCGCTCTCGGGCTGTGGGTCCGCCTCCACGGTGCTCGATGCCGGCGCGCTTGGCCTGCCGTCGCGAAGCACCCCCGCTGCGCTGGCCACAGCCACGGTGTCGACCAGCCCGGATGGCGGCATCTACCGCAACCCCGACCACCTCGAGGTCATGCTGGTGGCGCGGCACAATGTCGACGCGGTCGCGGGCCAGCTCGGAGCGGCGTCGTCGACGTGGCCGCAGCTGCGCGGCTTCGGTGACTTCACCGTGATGGCTCTGCGCCTCCGCGATGACGGCAAGGTGAGCTCGGATCCCCAGCTCGCCGACCTGCAGATGGCCAGCGACTACGCCCCCGGCGGCACCGCCAGCGGACCGCTGCGCCACTTCTACCACCCCACGTTTCCGCTGGCGATGGTCGCCGACTCCCATCCCGGCGACGGGTGCAGCATCCATCTCGACCCCGGCCACAGCGGCATCGCCATCCTGGTGTACCCGCCGGTCAACCTGCCCACCACGCTGGTGTGGGGCCGTTTCGGGGACTTCGTGCTCAGCGTCCCCACCGGGGGGGCGCTGCCTCCGATCACGGGCGCGCTCCACGCCGAGGCCTGCAGCCGGCCCGCGGCATCGCCGACATGAGCTCGCGGTCGCGAGCGCGACGCCGCCGGCGCATCGAGCTGCCCAGCGCGGGTCAGACCGTGGTCTCACTGGTGCTGCACACCGTGGGGGAGGGCGGTCCCTGGCCGCTGACCCGGGTGCTCACCGCGCTCAGCGACGGCGCGGTCGAGCGCATCGGTGTGGCCCGGGCCCTGGGAGATCGTCGCGGGGTCCCGCTGGTGCACTCCCAGGAGGTGCGCTGGCGCGAGCAGGCGCTCTTCCTCGAGGCTCGTCACGGCCGCGACGGTGTCGATGAGCTCAGCCTCGAGATGCCGCCCTGGGACGACCTGGTGAGCACGGTCGCCGACGACGAGGTGTGGCGGCTCATCGACACAGTCGCCGTCGCCGCCGACGCCCAGTTCGGGTCGATCGGGGACGGCGAGCCGCCCGAGACGGTGCTGCCGGACGGCGCCGCGATGCTCCGCGCCCAGCTGCGCCGCCATCTCGCGCTGCTCCTCCCGGAATGGACCGGCGAGGACGTCGCCGAGGCGGGGGCCACGCCGGCACGCGTGCTCGACAGCAGCGGCCTGGTGGTGGTGACGGGATGAGCCTGCACGGTCGGCTGGGGATCGCTGTGCTGGTGGTGGCCGCGGTGGGAGCCCTCCTGGCGGTGCTGGCGCGCAACCGCCCCGGCACCGTGCCCACGGTGCGGGTCTTCGTCCGGCTCTGCGCCGGTGCCGCCGCCGTGGAGGCGTTCATCGGGCTGGCCCTGGTCGTCGCCGGCAACCGCCCCGCTGAGGGGATCCACTTCTTCTACGGGGCGGCGACCGTCATCCCCATCCCCGCCGCCGATCTGCTGGCGCGGCGCGTCCAGCCCCAGTCGGAGATGTTCTACCTGCTCGCCGGCGCGGTCGCCACCGTGCTGTTCGGCCTTCGCGCCGTCACCACCGGCAGCTCGTAGGTCCACTCAGGCGGCGACAGGTGCAGGCTCCTCGATGACCACTGTGTGGCGCCGGCGCAGCCGCACCAGGGCGCTGAGAACCGGCGCGGCCAGGAGCGCGACCAGGATGGCGTTGCCGGCGGCGCGGAAGCTGTCGTAGACCAGCGATGTGGCCACGTAGAACCGCCCGAAGCGCAGCGCTGTGTCCGCGGCGCTGAGGCCGGGCACCCATCCGAAGTCCGCCGCCCCGCGGAAGAACGTCCAGTCCCACACGTCCATGACCGCGCCGTAGGCGAACCCGGTGACCACGCCGACGACCGCCAGGACGACCACGTCGCGACGCTGGGGGGTGCGGCGGCTGCGGTGGGCACCGGCGATGCCGGCGGCCGCGCCCACCCAGCCGGCGGCGATCATCTCGTACGGCAACCACGGCCCCACCCCCGCGGTCACCAGGGCCGAGACCAGCAGGGCGGTGGCACCGCAGAGGAAGCCGAACTCCGCGCCCATGGCGTAGCCGGCGCACAGGATGAGCAGGAACATCGGCGAGAAGCCACCGATGCCGCTCACCAGGGCCAAGCGCAGCGCGGAGTCGAGGGCGGCGATGGCCGCGATCAGGGCCAGTCCGCGGGTGTCGAGGCGGCGGCTCATCACCTCGATCGCCAGCAGCGCCACCACACAGCCGATGCTCACTGCCGCCGCCGCCGCCGTGCCGGGCGGCCCCGGGCCGAAGAGCGGCCACAGGAAGAGGGCGGCCCCGGCGGCGCTGATCGCTGCCAGTCTCACGGCGCCGTCGCCGCCGCGGTGCGGGTCTCCGCGAGCAGCGCTGCCACCGCCTCCACGGTGACCGGCCCCGGGCTGCCGAAGAGGGCGCCCAGCTGGGTGGCATGCTCGTTGGCGGGCCCGCTCAGGGCCATCTCCGGCGCACCCCGGTCGAGCACCAGACCCCCGGCGACGACCAGGACACGATCGGCGAGAGCGGCGGCGAGGTCGCTGTCGTGGGTGGCCACCACCACCGACGTCCCCCGGGCGGCGAGCATCCTCACCGCCGCCACCAGGCCGTCGCGCGCCGGTCCGTCCATCCCCCGGGTGGGCTCGTCGAGAAGGGCGATCAGAGGCGACCCGCAGAGGATGGCGGCGACCGCGGCGCGCTGTCGCTCCCCGCTGCTCAGGTCGCGCGGGTCGCGGGCTGTGAGCGCGTCGACGCCGAGGGTGCGGAGGAGGCGGGCCAGGGCGTCGTCAGCCTCGGGGTCGCGCCCGCCAGAGCCCCGACGGAGGGTCCAGGCGATCTCCGCTGCGACCGTCTCGCGGTGGAGGAGGGCGGCGGGGTTCTGGGGCAGGTAGGCGACCCGGCCGGGCGCGCGCCACACCCTCCCCGAGCGCGGTGTGGCGAGGCCGCTGATGACGCGAAGCAGGGTGGTCTTGCCGGCGCCGTTGCGTCCCATCACCACCACCACCTCGCCGCCGTGGCCGGTGGCGCCGACCCGATGGAGGAGGTCGTCAGGGCCCGCGGTCACCTCCTCCAGGGCCCACGCGGGCGCCGTCGTCGCCACGGTGGCGGGTGGCGGCGCGGGGCGCGATCGATTCGAGAGATGCGAGCGCAGCCCGGCGGCAGCGAGGAGTGGGGGCGCCCACCCCATCACCCCGGACAGGCGCACCACCTGGGGAGCGCTCTCCAGCGAGCTCGCCAGCGCCGGGGCGCCGGCCGGCCCTGTGAGGTGGCCGCCGGCGATGCGCACCACGGAATCCGCCACCGGGAGGAGGTGGTCGAGGCGATGCTCGGTGACCGCCAGGGCGGTGCCCGCCTGGCGGAGGTCGAGGCAGAGCTGGAGCAGCGCCGTGGCGCCCCCGGAATCGAGCTGGGAGAAGGGCTCATCGAGAACCAGCAGGCGCGGGCGGAGCACCAGCGCGCCCGCCACCGCGACGCGCTGGCGTTCGCCGCCGCTCAGGCTGGCGATGGTGCGGTCACGGAGGTGATCGATGCCGAGCCGCTCCATGACGCCGGCCACCCGCTCCCGCATCTGCGGCGGCGGTGTCGCCAGGTTCTCGAGGCCGAATGCGATGTCGCGCTCGACGGTGGCGTGGACCGCGTGGCGCTCGGCGTCCTGGAACACGAAGCCGACGGAGGTGGCCAGGCGCCGCGCCGGAGTGCGCAGCACGTCGTGGCCGGCGACCGTCGCTCTCCCGCTGATGTGGCCGCCGTGGAGGTGGGGGACGAGCCCGTTGAGGAGGCGCAGGAGGGTGGATTTGCCGCCGCCCGACGGGCCCGCCACCAGGCAGAGCCCGCCGTCCAGGACGAGATCGACCTCATCCAGAGCCGCCCCGGCCATCTCCGGGTAGCGGTAGCGGAGCGCGGCGACGTCTACGAGCGGTGCCATGCGGTCAGGGGAACAGCGAGCAGAAGGCAGGCGACCACGGGCAGAGCGCTGACGGTGGGGAGGGTGGCAACGGGGAAGGGATACCAGTCGGGCAGGGACCCGGCGAGGCGAGCCGCGACCGTGAGCGCCGCCGCGGCCACCGCGCCGCCGATCACCGCCGCGTCCGAGAGCCCGATCCGTGACGTCACGTAGCGCGTGCGCGGGCCGCTCCCGAAGCCGCGCGCGTCCATCGCCTCGGCGAGCTGCACGGAGTCGTCGAGGGCGGAGAGCACCACCGGCGCGGCGACCGCGTGCCAGTCGCGCAGGCGCCCGCCGCTGCTGCCGCGCATGCGCTGCGCATCATGGATGGCGACCGCGTTGCGCGCCATCGCCGGGACGAGATTGAGCGCCGCGCCCGTGAGCGCGGCGGTGCGCTGCAGCGGCGCCGGGAACGCGTCGACGAGATCGTGAGGATGCAGGACCCGGCTGAGCGGTGCGATCGCCAGCACCGCCGCGGCCATGCCGATCGCGACGTCGGCGCCGTACACCACCGCCTCGGTGGTGACCGGGCCCCCGATACCGGGGAGCTGCTCGGGCACGGTGAAAAGGACGTGCTGACCGGTGTGGCTGAGCGCGGCGTTGAGCACGGCGGCGAGCAGCGCGGCGACACCGACCGCGATGAACAGCGGCCGCAGACGCGCATCCGGCCGGCGCAGCGCAAGGAGCACGTTGAGGGCGAGGAGCAGCACCAGACCGCGGTACACGGGGTTGGTGCTGGTGAGCACCACAACCAGCGCCGCGGCGGACCAGGCGGCGAAGGCGCGAGAGCTCATGCGATCAGCTCGGTAGGAGGTCGGCGAAGACGAAGCCATCACGTTCCACGACCGCGCCGGCGGTGACCTGGACAGGGTGCTCAAACCCGGGGCCGTGCCAGGCAAATGTGTGGAACTCGCCTCGTTCGCCGCAGGGATCGCAGCTCGACGGCAGGCGATCGAGGAGCGTGCCGTCAAAGCTCTGTCCGGCGAAGCCCGCGTCGAGCTGG